>NZ_CP150326.1:3000000-3177500 GCF_051530145.1 Sorangium sp. So ce302
GGTAGTTGACCTTCGTGACGCGCTCGTACTCCTCCGCTCGCGTCTCCTTCACGGGCGAGAAGACCGACGTCATCGCGACGTTGATCCAGGCGTCGATCGGGCCGAAGCGCTCCTCGACCGCTCGGGCCGCGGCCTCGACCTGCGCGAAATCGGCGACGTCGGTCGGCAGGACGAGCGCGCTCGCCCCGGCGTCCTCTGCCTCGCGCCGCGCCCCCTCGAGCCCGTCGAGCCCGCGCGCGACGAGCCCGATGCGAGCGCCTTCGCGCGCGAACCGCCTCACCGTCGCGCGCCCCACGCCCGCCGACGCCCCCGTGATCACCACGACCTCTGGCCGCCCGGCACCGTCCATTCCCATCGTGCACCCACCTCGCCCGCGGCGTCAGGCAACGTGAATGCCACCCGGCGCGGCGCATCGGCGCGAGCTCACGGGCCGCAGAGCTCGAGGTTCGGCGGCGGCGGCGCCGGGTACGCGTCGGTCGCCGTCTTCGCGAACTGGCACGCGAGATCGTCCGGCTGACACCCTGCCTGGGAGATGCACGCGCCGCTCTCGTCCGTCCCCTGACACAGGCACTCCTCATCTCCCGGGTCGCAGATCTCCACGAGCTCCATCATCCCTTCGTCCTCGTGGTTCAGCTTGTGGCAGTGCGCCACGAACTGGCCTGTGAACTTCCTGGGGTTCATGATCACGTCGCGCGGCCCGTCCTCGACCTGGACCCACATCGTGTCTCGCCAGTGGGCGAAGTTGGGCTCCTTGTTCGATTTGTTGGGGCACACAAGGAACGGGTTGATGTGGATATGGAACGGGTGCCCGTCGAACGCGCGGATCTCCCACCGCTCCGGGCTCCCGACGGTCATGACCCGATCGCTCCGGTAGCCGCGGGCGCGCCGCTCGTCGAACTTGCGGCAGCTGATGTTCGGATCCGGGCAGATGCACACCGGCGCGTCCGGATCGACCTCGTGCGGGTGCTCTCCCGGGTCACAGGACATGAGCGCCACATCGCTGCTGAGATCGGGCGGCTGGCTCCCCGGCGTGGGCACGAGGAGCACCACCTTCTGGTGCACGGCCTCGACCGAATCGCAGCTCACCTCCATCTCTTCGCCGTCGACCGTGCCGGTCCACGAGGTGGGCGGCGCGAGCGCGGCCACGTCCGCCTCCGCGGGCAGGTTCACCTCGGTCGGCTCGCCCGCGCTCGGATCCACGTCGACGATCGCGATCACGCTCCCCAGGAGATCGTTCGGCCGTCGCCCGACGAGGCAGAGCGTCTGCTTGCCTTCAGGCATCTTCACCATCACGTCGGCGCGGTACCCGGGGGAGACCCACACCGTGTCGCTCCTGTAGAGCTGCGGCAGCGTCAGCCCGTCGCGCGCGATCTGCGTCGTCTCGATGGGCGCCTTGTCGAAATCGGAGCACGAGGCGTCCTTCGCGGCGTGGAGCTTCATCCCCATCTCGTCCGGGCTGCCCGCGTAGACCATGCGCCAGCGCTCCACCTGCCCGGGCGGCGTCGTGAGCCGCGGCCTGAGCTTGCCGTTGATCAGCGTGGCCCGGAGCGACTCGACCGCGAGGAAGTCGGTCACCGACAGGTTGTCCTCGGTGCAGGCCTCTCCCTCCTTCAAGGGCACCGTGTTCGCGTGATCGATGGGCACCTGCGTCATGACCATCACCCGCTCTCTGGCCCTGGCGATGCCGGGCAGCTCGTCGAGCGCGCCCTCGATGAGGAGCGCCCCGGCGGCCCCATCCATGACCTGGATGGCCGTGGAGCCATGGATGTGAGGGTGGTACCAGTCGGTGCCCTCGTGGTGGATCCCGTCCTCGTCCAGGTCCCAGCGGTACCGGGCGCTCTCGCCCGGCCCCACCTCGTGCAGCACGTGGTCGCCGAAATACCTCCCCTCGGGCGCGCAGCCGTCCCCCTCGCACGGGTCCGCGGGATCGTCCGTCGCGAAGTTGGGCTGCACGTGCAGGCCGTGGCCGTGCAAGTTCGTCAGGTTGAAGTCGTGGCACGACCTGTTGCCATGGCCCATCATGCTCGCGATCTCGCGGAAGTCGCTCTTCGTGAAGTCGTTGTGCAGGTTCACGTGGACCTTGCGATCCTCGCCCTTCGGAATGCGGATCGTCGGGCCGCTCGTCATTCCGTTGTACGCACGGAGACAGAACCGCCGCCCGTCGATCTCGACCTCGCTCGGGCCGAAACGCAGCTCGTACGCTCCATCCGCGCCCGGCTGGAGCTCGGGGGGGTCCTCGTACGTGGACGTCGTCTGCGGCGTCGTGCTCGTCGTGCTCGTCTCCTCGCCTCCGCCGCAGCCTGCGGGCGCCGCGAGGGAGAGGGCCAGCGCCGCGAGCGAGCCTGTGCGCGTGAGCGCGTGCGAATCGTCTCGTGCCATCGACTTGTCTCCTCCTTTCGCGACACTATCGAGCGGCGCCGCATGTGGATGGCCGAAGACGGTCACCCCTGGCTAGAATGCGGACAGTGGCAGGGTGTATGGATCTCGAAGAGCTTCGCGCCTTCCTCGCCGTGGTCGAGGCCGGCTCCTTCCTTGGCGCGGCGCGCGCGCTCGGCTCGTCGCGCACGACGCTGCGGCGTCAGGTCGCGTCGCTGGAGGCGCGCGCCGGCGTCCTCCTGCTCGAGAGCGTGCGGAACGGCGTCGTGCCGACCGAGGCCGGGCAGGTGCTCGCCCGGAAGGGGCGCGGCATGGTGCAGGAGGCCGCCGCGCTCCTGGCCTCGATCCGGGAGGTGGGCGACGCGCCCTCGGGCACCCTGCGGGTCATCCTGCCCGTGGGGCTGCCGCCGCACATGATGACGCCGCTCTTCGCCGCCGTTCGCAGCGCGTATCCGAGGCTCCACGTCCACTGCCGCTTCAGCAACGATCCGCTGGGGGAGGCGCTCACGGACATCGACATCGCTGTCCACTTCGGCGAGGACGCGCCGAGCGGACACTGGATATCTCACGTCGTCCTGCGCGTCCGCGAGTGGCTCATCGCCAGCCGCGCGTACCTGGAGCGGCGCGGCACGCCGCAGACGATCGACGATCTGAAGCACCATGAGCTGTTCGCGTGGCAGGCCCCGGGCGAGGACGCGCGCACCTGGCGGACATGGCGGGGCGCGCCCTTCACCGTGGAGCCGGCCCTCATCGCGACGGACATCCACTTCATCCGGCACTGCTGCATCTCCGGCCTGGGCATCGGCCTCGTCCCCGACGCGCTCGTGCCCGACCCGGACGTGGGGCCGGACGCGCTCGTGCCGGTCCTGCCCGACGTGGTCGGGCAGGAGCGGCCCGTGCGGCTCAGCGTCCCGGGGGCGCTGTCGGAGATACCGAAGATCAAGGTGTTCATCCAGCACGTGCGCGCGTCGCTCGGGAAGCTGTAGCGCCATGGCGAGACACCACCGGAAGATCGCGATCTCGTGCGCGGCCGCTGCGATGGCGGTGACCGGCTTTGCGGGAACGGCGCGCGCGCAGATCGCTGACGCGGTCTACGAGGACGTGAGGGACGTCATCGAGGATCTGATCCAGCGGGAGGTCGCCGAGGCGGTCGCCCCCAACCTGGTATGCCAGACGGCGCGCCTGGCGAGCGCGGATCACCACCTGCGAGAATACGCAGGGATCGTCGACAAGCTCGAAGACGCGGCGGCGGGCCCGGAGAAGGACGCGCTCGAGAAGCGGCGCGACGAGCTAAGGCCCATTCTGAGGAGGGGGTTCCCGATCCTCACCTATTTCCCTCTCACGCTCCAGCGGGTCTTCCGGCGGCAGTTCAGCGCGATCCGGACGAGCGTCACGGACGAGGTCGCGGGCTTCGCGGGGCACATGGTCTATGTCGGGCTGACGTCGAACGAGGGCCAGATAAGAAAGCCGCAGGGTACACAGAGCATCGAGCTCCTGCACAAGTTCGCGAGCGCCGACGACGCTCGCGCCGAGCGCGCGGCGGCCAGCAAGCTGACGTGGACCAAGCTCGACCCGCGGTCGTTGAACACCTGTGTCTCCGTGCTCAAGGAGGATCTCGCGTCGGGCGTCACCGACGCAGGCGCGCCGTCGCCGCTCGAGAAGGACTGCGGCGCGAGCGCAGCGTCAGGGACCAGCTACGCCTGTGAGCTCGCGTTCGCCGTTCGCGCGATTCTCCAGAGGAAAGACGCCCTGGCGGAGGAGCACTTCATCAGGGCAGCCGCCGTCGTGGTCGGGGCGACCGCCGCGAAGGCCCTCGAGGTGACGGACGACGCCGTGAGGAGAAGACTCCTGGACGAGGCGGTCCTGGTCACGAGAGACGTCCTGCGCGGCGGCAAGAAGCTCGACGAGATCATCCCTGTCCTCTTGTCCGTCGCGCCGGGCGCCGCCGAGGCAGACGCAGCCGCTCGTGCCCGGGAGCTGCGCTCGAGGTTGAGCAACCTCGAGCGCCTCCGGGTCCAGTGGAACATCGGCACGCGGGGCGGCGCGAACAACCTCGATCTCGTGAGCTTCGTGAACGTCATCGGCGCCGCCGGCGGCGCGCTCCGCGATCTCTGTGACAAGGACCTGATCGGCCAGATCTGCGCCCAGATCGAGCGACAGTCCTCGGCGCTGACGAAGATCGGCGACCTCCAGGCGGACCTCTGGCCGGCGATCCGGCTCGCCAGCCAGGGCGAGTACGGGGAGGCCGCGAGCCGCGCGATCAGGACGTTCTTCTCCTCGCGGCCCGGAGGCGAGGGGGATCAGGTCGAGATCTACCGGCGCTTCGCCGAGGCGGTCATCGTCTACGTCCTCGCGACGGTCGACGACAAGATTCCTTCGGACGCCGACCGGGCCGCGTTCCGGGAGGCGTCCGTCGAGGTGCTCCGGGAGCTGGGCACGGGGGGCGGCATGGATCGCCCGTGGGGTCACGCCTTCTACAGGCCCGACATGGCGCTGCGCGTGTCGTGGAGCCCGAGCTACATCGACGGCGAGGGCGGATCACCGAGGATCGTGCCGTCGGCGAACACCCTCAACCTGCGCGGCGTCGTGCGTTATACGGATGCCTATTATTTCGCCCTCCAACCCTCCTTCATCGACCTCCTCGCCCCGCTGAGCGAGCTCGCGCTCCGGCGCTCGGAGGCGGTCGAGTACGAGGATTCGGGCCGTGTCCTCCTGAACGCGGTGACCCCTCGGATCGAGGCGATGGTCGGCGTGCCTGCCCTCTCGAAGCACCTCGTCGTCTCCGGCGGCGCTTCCCTGCGCCTTTCGGCGCCCTTCAAGAAGAAGGATCAGGAGGGGTGCGACGGCACCTGCTATCGCTACAAGTTCCTCTGGAACAAGAAGGACGATGTCGTCTCGGACCCGGCTGGGCTCGGGTTCATCGAGTTCGGATTCGCGGTCAAGTACCTGCTCTGAAGCATCTTCTCGAATTTGTTCGGGAAAATTCACAGGGAGACGAGGAGACGAGGAGTAAAATCCCAGCTCTCCCCGCCTCCCCGTCTCCCTGTTCAATTTTCTGCTGAAGATGCATGGGGCGCAGGCGAACTGGAACTGTATACTTGACAGTTGTAGTGTATCGATGTAGGATGCTCCTCGTGATGACGTACAAGCTCGACGAGCTCGCGGGCGAGGCGGGGGTGGCGCCGCGCACGGTGCGGTACTACGTGCAGCGCGGCCTCCTTCCGGCGCCGGAGTTCCGCGGGAAGGACACCTCCTACGGGCGAGAGCACCTCGCGCGGCTCCGCGCCATCAAGGTCCTCCAGCAGGCGCACTTGCCGCTCGAGGAGATCCAGGCGCGCCTCGCGGGCGCGGGCCTCGACGAGATCGAGCGCATCGCCGCGGGGGCGCCGCCGCGCGCTCTGGAGGCGCGCTGCGCCGGGCCGGAGGAGGCCGCCGCGGCGCCGCCCCTCGACGCCGGCGCGCCGCGCGGCGCGCGCTGGGAGCGGGTCGAGATCGCCGACGGGGTGGAGCTCCACGTGCGGACCGACGCCCCGGAGCCCTCGCGGCGCATCGCCCTCGATATCGAGTCTCGTTACACAACCCTTGCCCCGAAAGGCTCGCGATGAACCCCTCCCACGATCCTTCGCACCCGTCGCCGATGTCGTGTCTTCGCACCTCCGAGGGCCACCCGGTCCCGCTGCTCGGCGTCTCCCTCTCGGGCGAGGTCCTCGGCGGCGCGGCGCGGCTCGTCGTGCGGCAGCGCTACCGGAACGAGGAGCGCCGGCCGATCGAGGCGATCTACACCTTCCCGCTCCCGGGCGAGGCGAGCATCGCCGGGTTCGCCATGGAGTGCGCCGGCCGCAGGCTCGAGGGGGAGGTCAAGGAGCGCGAAGAGGCGTTCCAGGCCTACGACGAGGCCATCGCCACCGGCCACGGCGCGGCGCTGCTCGAAGAGGAGCGGCGCAACGTGTTCACGGCGAGCGTCGGCAACCTCCTGCCGGGGGAGGAGACGGTCGTCGAGGTCACGTTCGTGCAGGCGCTCACGGCCGACGAGGGGGCGCTGCGGCTCATGATCCCGACCCTCGTCGCGCCCCGCTACATCCCCGGCGCGATCGGGGGCGACCGGACCGCGCACGGCGTCCAGGAGCCCACGGGCGACGTGCCCGATGCCGACCGCATCTCCCCCGAGATCGCGCGGGTCGACTACGGGATCACCGTGGATATCGTCTTCGATCTCGGGCGCGACGTCGCGATCGAGAGCCCCTCGCACGCGCTCTCGGTGCGCCGCGAAGAGGGGTATCGCCAGCGGGTCTCGCTCCGGAACGACAAGGCCGCGCTCGATCGGGACATCGTGCTGCTCGCGGCGGGCGCGCCGGGCGTGCAGGCAGGCGTTGTGTGCGACAGGACCAAAGGCCAGGAGGGGACCTTCGCCCTCACCGTGGTGCCGGACCTCTTCGACACGCATGCACACGCGAAGCGGGCGTCCTCCCGGCGCGACGTCGTGTTCGTCGTCGACGTGTCGGGATCGATGCAGGGCGAGTCGCTCGACCAGGCGAAGCGCGCGCTCCGGCTGTGCCTCCGCCACCTCGCCGAGGGGGATCGGCTCGGCGTGATCGCGTTCTCCAGCGATTTCCGGGCGCTCGATCCGTCGCTCGCCCCGTTCACGCAGGCGACCCTGAAGGCCGCGGACGCGTTCGTCGAGGGCCTGCGCGCGGACGGCGGGACGGAGATGCTGAATCCGCTGCTCGCGGCCGTGGGCATGCTCGGCGACGCGGAGCGAGACCGCGTGGTCGTGCTGCTGACGGACGGTCAGGTGGGCAACGAGGCGCAGATCGTCGATCATGTCGTGCAGCGGGGCAAGGGGGTGCGGATCTACGCGTTCGGCATCGGCACGAACGTGAGCGATGTGCTGGTGAGCGATCTCGCGCGCCGGACGGAGGGCGCAGCGGAGTTCATCCATCCGGGCGAGCGCATCGACGAGAAGGTCACGGCCCAGTTCGCGCGGGCGACGGCGGTCCGGGTCACCGGGCTGGAGGCGCGCTTCGAGGGGATCGACGTCGGCGAGCTCGCGCCGGCCGAGCGCCCCGCGCTCGTCGACGGCGAGCCGTGGGTGCTCTACGGCCGCTACGGTCAGCCGGGGATGGGGCGGCTCTCGCTCCGCGGGATCCTGCGCGGGGAGCGCTTCCTCGTCGAGGTGCCGGTCGAGCTCGCGGCGGAGGCGTCGCGGCCCGGCCTCGAGGCGCTGTGGGCGGGCGCGCGGGTGCGGGAGCTCGAGGAGTCGGAGCGGGGGCTCTCCGGCAAGCGCGCCGAGGCGATGCGAAAGCGCATCGTGGACCTCGCGGTCCGGCACCGGGTGGCGTCGAAGCACGCGTCGTTCGTGGTGATCGAGCGGCGGACGGGCGACCGGCGCGCCCACGGGCAACCCGAGGCGCGGCCCGTGCCGGTGAGCGCGCCGGCGGGGTGGGGGATGTCGAGCCGCCGCGGCCCGGCGGCGTCCGGGCCCGTGATCGACGCGATGATGGTGATGGCGATGGACGGGCGCCGCCCCAGGACGGGCGGCCCGGGCGGCCCCGTCGTCATGAGATCCAGGGCCTCCGCGCCTGCTCCCATGGCGGCCGCCGCCCCGCCCAGGTCGGCGCCCGCCACGGGCGGTCTGCTGGCGCGCGCCAAGCAGCTCTTCCAGCCGAGCGAAGGGGCCGCGGCCGCGCGCGGCTCGGCCGACCGGGCGGCGGGCGCCGTCGCGCCCCCGGCCGCCGCCGCGCCGGGCGGCCCCGCGTCGCCGCACCACGTGCCCCCGCCGGCCCCGGCCGTCGCGCCGGCGCCGAGCGCTGCTCCTGGAGGCCCGTCCCAGGGGGACGGCCTCGGGCGCCTCTTCGAGGAGCAGCTCGCGTCCGGGCTCTGGGAGCGCGGCGACTCGACCGATCTCGGCCGGCTCTCCAGCACGGCCCTGTGCCTCGCGGCGTGCCACGACCAGGGCGTCGACTCGGCCCACCCCATCTACGGCGCCCAGGTCGCCAAGGCGGTCGAGGCGCTCTGCGCGCTGGCCGTGTCGCTCCTCCAGCGCGGAGGCGCCGACGGGGAGGTGGCCGCGGCGCTCGCGGCGGCCTACCTCGTCGCGAGCGGCCGGCGGCTGCGGGCGCAGGTCCGCGACGCCGTGGCGGCCGCCGCGCCGGAGGCGGTGCGCGCGCTGCTGGGCGAGCTCGGCGATGCCGAGGCGCTCAGGCTGAGGGTCGAGGAGCTGCACGGCGCATGACAGGCTCGCCGCGGCCGGATGGCCGCGGCAGCCCTCGCGCCGCGTTCACGGATACGTATCGTCCCCGCCCTTCGTGCCGGCTCCCGGGCGCGCCGCGCCAGCCGGGGCCGCGCCAGCCGGGGCCGCACCAGCCGGTGCAGCCGGGGCCGCGCCAGCCGGGGCCGCGCCAGCCGGGGCCGCGCCAGCCGGGGCCGCGCCAGCCGGTGCAGCCGGTGCTGCGCCAGCCGGTGCTGCGCCAGCCGGTGCCGCGCCAGCCGGGCGAGCGGGGCCCTCCGGGAGCTGGGCTGTCCCCTCGATCACGATCTCCACGCGTGGCTCGGGCGGTTGCGCCGCGGCGCCGCCGCCCGCGTCGGCAGGCGGCAGATCGGCGAAGCTCGCCAGGCTGAGCCGCGCGAGGGGCACGCCGGCCTCCTTGGGCTGCGCCAGGAAGAGCAGCACGGCGCGCGCCTGGGCGACCGTCACGTCCCAGCCGTTGCGCCACGCCACGCCAGGCGTGCCGCTCGCCGTGTGGCCGACGACCTGGTAGCCGAGGCCCTTGAGCGGCTCGTTGCTGCGGATGATCGCGGCGATGTCCCTCAGCACCTTCTCCCCCGCCGGGGAGAGCGCGTCGCGGTTCCCCTTGAACAGGACCCGGCTCGGGATCGAGATGACCACGCGGCCGTCGCGCGGCGCGACCGTGACGTCTCCGGCGGCGACCGGCAGGAACGCCCTGAGGACGTCGCTGTCGCGCTCCGACGCCGGTCGGGCCCCGGCCGGCTCGCCGCGCGGCGTCGCGCCCAGCCCGACGTCGAGGCCCGAGATCGGATCGTTCGCCCAGTGTGGATCGGCCGCGGCGCCGCCGCGCGGGCCCTGCTCTTCCAGCTGGCGGACGCGCGCCTGGCTGGCCACGAGCTCGCGCTGGAGGCGCTCGGACCGGTCGAGCTGAGCTTGCCATTCGAACTCGGTGTAGCCGCACCCGGCGAGGAGCGCAGACGCGACCAGCGCGGCCAGGCCGCGCCCGGCGAAAGCGGGCCGGACAGCGCGGGGAGGGGGGACCTCGGCGCGCCCCTTCGCGCTCACCTCTGCGACACCCGAAACAGGCAATTGCACTTGGCAGGCTCCTTCTCGCCGGATCATCCGGATCCATCCTCCTCGCGCCGGGGCGCTGAGCGGGCGGGAGCCTATCCGAGCGGCCGTGATCCCACAAGGCGCGGGCGGCGCTCATTCCACGTTCGGGCCACGTTCGGGCCGGGGCGCGCGCCCCGGCCTCGAAGACCTCGGCAGGGGACCGGGCTGAGGGACCGGTCCGCTCCGGGATCGATCCGCCTGTGCGCGGTCCCGCGCTCGCTCGCCATGCGGGTGAGCTCGCCTACGACAGGCGCTCCTGGCCGGCGCCGTTCGGCAGCGAGGTCTGGTGCATTTTCCTGCGGTGCTCGAGCTCGGCAGAGATGAGCCGCACGAGCTCCGTCGAGAGGACGATCGCCTCCCGAGGACCATATCCATGCTTGCTCAGCTCCCGCGCGACCGACTTGGCCAGGATCTTCATCGCCGAGTCGATCTCTCCCGGCGTCTTTGATGTCGATGTCGAGAAGAGGCTCGCGGTCATCCGGGTGTCGGCGCCTCGCCCCTGGCCGTCCTCGGGCGTCCGGTGCAGCGCCGGCTCGCGCTCCGGAGGCGCCGCGCTCCGGAGCGATGGCCTATCGATCGCGTGGCTTTCGTGGTTTTCGGCCGATGCGGGCGTCGTCGTGCTCGTCGTGCTGTCCGTATGCAGCGATGTCATGTTGTGCGCGCTCACGGTGGATCCCCGTCGTCGTTTAACGGTTTTCTCGCCTTCGTCCTTCGTTCCCGCGCGAGAGGTGCTGTTCATCTCGAGCCCATGCCGCTCGTCGCCGCGGCAGGCATCGGTGGATTTACGTCGCGAGGCGAAGTTGACGGTAAAAGCAGGAATGGCACCTGCCGGGGCAGTGTGGAGGCGGACCACAACGGCCCCTGACCCCACGATAGCAGGGCTCCGATGAAGGGCATCACTTCATCGGTCGTTCGCGCGCGAACACCCATGTTCGCGCGCGCCGCCGGCGATGCGCCGAGGGGCGCTCGCGCGAGACTGCGACTCTGAACGTGCGCCAATGCTCCGCCCGCAGGGCGCGCCGTCCGCGGTGCGCTGCGAGCGCGAGAGGTGGCTTGCCCCGGGCAGACCCGGTTGCGTCTGGCGCGCTCGCAGCGCGGGACGCGGGGCGCCGCCGCCCGCGCTGCGCTCCGCCGGGGAGCGCGGACGCACGTGTGCACGGATGAGGAACAATCGACGTTGAGCACGGATGGCGAGTCGGGTGTTCGCTGATTGCACACGGCTTGTTAGGAATCGCACGCTTTTCGTTGACGATGTGTGATTCCTGCGGTACTCGATAGAATCGTTGGCGGCCCGACGCTGCGGCGCCATGGGCGTCCGGAGGGAATTCCGGGCTTTGTAGAGCCGGGGGCGCGGTAGATCGACGCGACGTCCTTGCTTCCGTGTGCCGCTCCATGGCGCCGTTCGCCGCGGCTCGGCCGACGCCGGACGTTCCGAGTTCATCATGTGTAGGGGGGAAGTATGGCCACACTGTGCAGGCCGGAGGTCGCGGTTCCGGAGTTCATCGTCACGCGGGAAGAAACGCTGAAGTTGGCGGAGCGGCTGCACGCGAGAAACCCGCAGCTGAAGCTCGTACTGCGGCTCATCAACGGCACCGGGGTGCAGAAGCGCCACATCGTTCAGCCTCTGGAGCAGGCGCTCGCTCACCCTGGTTTCGAGATCAGAAATAGAATTTACGAACGGGAGGCCAAGCGACGGGTGCCGCCGGTGATACGGCAGGCGCTGGAGAACGCCGAGCTCACGGCGCGGGACATCGACGCCATCATCTTCGTCTCGTGCACCGGCTTCATGATGCCGTCTATGACGGCCTATCTGATCAACGCCATGGGCTTCCGGCACGACACGCGCCAGATACCCATGGCGCAGCTCGGCTGCGCGGCCGGGGCGGCGGCCATCAGCCGCGCGCACGACTTCTGCGCTGCGCACATGAAGGCCAACGTGCTCATCGTGGCCTGCGAGTTCTGCTCCCTCTGCTACCAGCCGACGGACGATGACGTCGGATCGCTCCTGTCCGACGGCCTCTTCGGGGACGCGGTGGGCGCGGTCGTCGTCCGGGGCAGCGGAGGCACAGGCATCCGGCTGGAGCGGAACGAGGCTTATCTCATCCCGGACACCGAGGAGTGGATCTCGTACGCCGTCAAGGACACCGGGTTTCACTTCCGGCTCGACAAGCGGGTCCCCGGGACTATGAAGCCCCTCGCCCCCGTGATGCGCCGGCTCGTCTCGAGCCACGGCTGGGACGTGGGCAACCTCGACTTCTACATCGTCCACGCGGGCGGTCCGCGCATCCTCAACGATCTGTGCAGGTACCTGGAGGTGCCCCAGGAGGCGTTCCGGTACAGCAGGGCCACGCTGACGGAGTACGGCAACATCGCGAGCGCGGTGGTGCTCGACTCTCTAGGACGCCTGTTCGCGGACAGGCCGATGCCCGACGGCGCGCGCGGCGTGATCGCGGGGTTCGGCCCGGGGATCACGGCGGAGATGGCCGTCGGCTCCTGGGTGAACGATCACGGCGAGAGCAGGGGCGGAGCGCGTTCGTCCTCCGCCGCGTGACAGCGGCCCTGTCGCTCCTGCCATATAAATCGTGTGAGAAGAGGAAGGGAAGGCTGATGACCAACGCATCGCTCAAGACGCCGTCTCTGAGGTTCACGCTCGGCGGCGACCGTCCCGTCTGCCGCATGGGTTATGGCGCCATGTACCTGACCGGGCCGGGCTACTGGGGGCCGCCGGCCGACCCGGACGCGGCCGTCCGGCTCCTGCGGCGCGCCGTCGACCTCGGGGTCAACTTCATCGACACCGCCGACGCCTACGGCCCGGACACGAACGAGCAGATCATCCGCCGCGCCCTCCATCCGTACCCGGCGGGGCTCGTGATCACCACCAAGGGCGGGCTGCTGCGCTCCGGACCGGAGGACTGGACCGTCCAGGGGCGCCCGTACATCGTCCCGTGCGGGCGTCCGGCGTACCTCCGCCAGCAGGTGGAGATGAGCCTGCGAAACCTCGGGCTCGAGCGCATCGAGCTCTATCAGCTCCACCGCATCGACCCGGCCGTACCGCTGGCCGATCAGCTCGGCGAGCTCGCGCGGCTCCGGGAGCAGGGCAAGATCCACCATATCGGCCTCTCCGGGCAGCCCGAGGTCACCGTGGAGCAGCTCACCAAGGCGCGCGAGATCACCGAGATCGCCGCCGTGGAGAACCTGTACAACGTCGCGGACCGCTCCGGGGAGAAGGCCCTGCGGTACGCCGAGCAGCACGGCATGGCGTTCATTCCGTGGTTCCCCATGGGACACGGCGACCTCGCCAAGCCCGGCAGCGTCCTCTCCGGGCTCGCCAAGGAGCGCGGCGCGACGCCCGCCCAGCTGGCCCTCGCCTGGCTGCTGCACAGGTCGCCGTCCATCCTCGCCATCCCCGGCACCTCGTCCATCAAGCACCTGGAAGAGAACTGTCGCGCGGCGGACATGAAGCTCGACGAGAGCGAGCTGGCCGCCATCGAGGACGCCGCTGCTGCAGCGAAGACGTGGCGTCCATCGGCGTCGGAATCGGGGTCCGCCCAGACGAAGGAGATGCCATGAGCACCCAGCTGCAAACCAGCGCCGCCCATCCGAACGTCCAGAAGCTGCGCACCCTCTACGCCGATCTGTCGCGCATCGGGGAGTTCGTCGCCGACGACATGGTCCTGCACACCGCGCACCGGGAGCTCTGCCGCGACAGGGCCGCCGGCCGCGTCGTCGGCAAGGCAGCCGCCGCCACCCACGAGCGCGAGCTGATCCGCATGACCGGCGGCACCCTGCTCATGGACGTGCAGCACATCTTCGCCAACGATCACTTCGGCGCCGCGTTCGGCGTGCTGCGCGCCCACCTCGGCGGCGCGAGCCTGGCGATGCCGTTCTGCGGGGTCTGGCGCTTCCGCGGGGGCCTGATCACGGAGCACTGGGAGAACGCGTACGACGTGGCCTCCGTGATGGCGTTCCTCGGCGACGAGAGCGGCGCCCCGCCCGCCTGAGGCGCCGAGGGGCCGCGCAGGGCGTCAGCGGGGGTGCGTGGCGAGGCGCGGGCCACGCCGCGAGGGCCTCGCCCCACCCTTTGTCGTTCCCGCCATCCTCCCGGATCTGCTACTGCTGCGCGCCGCGCCGGTGCCCTCCCGGGCACGGCGAGCTCCCCCGGGGAGCGCGCTCGCCGCACGTCAGCCATGGCTCAAGGTTACCTCTTCCTCATCATCGCCCTCGTCTTCAACGCGACAGCGAACATCCTGATGAAGCTGGCGTCGCGGCGCGTCACCTCGATGGAGGGGTTATCCCTCGTCGAGAAGGGCCTCGCGCTCGTCAAGAACTACCACCTCGTGCTGGGGCTCGTGCTCTTCGCGTCGAACATCCTGTTCTACGTCCTGGCGCTCAAGCGCATCAACCTGTCGATCGCCTATCCGATCATGTCGTCGGGCGGCTTTCTGCTCATCTCGGTCTTCTCCGTCTACTTCCTGCACGAGACGCTGACGGCGCTTCAGATCGGCGGCATCGTCCTGATCGCGGCGGGGATCGCGCTGCTCGCGTACAACATCACCTAGGCCTGCGGCCGGCCTCCGCGGCGCGACGTCGGACCCCCGGACCGGCCTGCCGGTCCGCCCGCCCTCGGCGTGGGGCCGTGGTACGGTGGCGCGCGCCTCGCGCCCGAACGCCCTCACCCCGGAGACCGCCGCCATGCGCAGCCGAACGCTCCCGCGTGCCTTGCTCGCCGTGCTCCTCGCGACGCCCCTCGCGACCACTGCGTGCCACGGCGCGCGCAAGGACGCCGCGCACCCCTCGCCCGACCGGGCCGGCGCCGCCTGCGGGCGCGGCGATCCGATGACGCGGACCGAGCTCTTCTTCGGCCTGGACCGGTTCGAGCTACCCCCCGTGACGCCGGCGGAGTGGCAGCAGTTCGTCGACACGGCGGTCACCCCGCGCTTCAAGGACGGGCTGACCCAGTTCGATGTCGACGGCCAGTACCTCGCGACGACGGGGAAGCTGATCCGCGAGGACAGCCGGCTGATCATGCTCCTCCACGACGGCGGCCAGGTCGCCTCGGACGCCATCGACGCGATCCGCAAGGAATACAAGGTTCGCTTCAACCAGGAATCCGTGCTGCGTATCGACGAGCCCGTCTGCGTCGGCTTCTGACGCCTGGAACCGCCGCTGAAGGGCGAGCTCCGCCCGCCGCGGGGACAGCGCATGTCCCGCGCGTGTCTGTTCGGAACACCGCCTGTTCTCTCGGCTCGGCGGGCCCCTGATCGCGAAGATTCTTGACCCGAGGGGGGCTGGGAGACAGAGTTTTATTACAACTGCCAGGCTTCGGTCGGCGCATGGCCGCGCATTGCATTGCGCGCATCCGTCGGCGTGCTCGTGCCTGGCGTTCATACAAAAAAAGCGTTCGACGCGAGCGCTCCTGCTCGGCTCCACCCGGAGCAAGGAGATCCCCGTGCTGATGAGGCTTCCCTGGCGGTCCGGATGGGCCATGACGATGGTGGCTGTCCTTGGGTGCTCCGGCTCCGAAGGGCCTCCTCCGGAGGAGGAGAGCGTCCTGGAGAGCCAGGATGAGGTGCGCTACGACTTCCATGCACCCGCGTCTGGAAGGACGGTGTTCGCGGACGTCGTGGCCATCGATCAGATGTTCGTCTACGATCGCCTCGGCGCGTTCAACCCTGGGGGCATGGTGTACGCGCTCCGCCGGGACGTGGTGGCCGCCGATCCGTCGAAGCCCATCGGTCCTGGCAACGCGACGCTGCGGCCGGGCAAGCGCCCGAGGCCCCTCGTCCTGCGGGTCAACGCCGGCGACAGGCTCTCCATCTCGTTCACCAACTGGCTCACGCCCGCGACCGGCGCGCTGCCGAGCACCTCCGCGTCGACCCGTGACGCCTCGATCCAGGTGGTCGGGCTCCAGATCCGGAACATCGACGCGCTCGCGGGCGACGTCGGGAACAACGAGAGCTCGCTGGCCGCGCCGGGCGAGACGCGCAAGTACGAGCTCTTCGCCGGCCGCGAGGGCACGTTCCTCATGCACAGCGGCGGCGCCATGGTCGGCTCGGAGCCCGGGCCGGGGCGGCGGATCTCCCAGACGCTGTACGGCGCCGTCACCGTCGAGCCGCCGGGCGCGGTCGCCTACCGCTCGCAGGTGACGGCCGCCGAGCTCTCGGCCGCCTCCCAGAACCCCTCGAACCCGGACGGCACGCCGCGCATCGACTACAACGCGGTCGACGCGTCCGGTCGGCCGATCCTGAAGATGATCGACGACGCCGGCGAGATCGTGCACGGCGACGTCAACGCCATCATCGCGGGCTTCGACGAGACGGAGGTCGGCTCCCCCGCCTCCGAGGACATGGGCTATTTCCGCGAGTTCACGGTGCTCTTCCACGACATCCTGAGCGTCGTACAGCCCATCGCGGAGTACCAGGCGGACCCGCGCTACAACGGCGTGCGCACCGGCTTCGGCATCAACTACGGCGCCGCCAGCCTGGGCAGCGCCGTCTTCGCCAACAAGCGGAGGATCGGCCCGAGCAAGCGCTGCGAGGAGTGCAAGTTCGAGGAGTTCTTCCTGAGCTCGTGGGTCAACGGGGATCCGGCGCTGAACATCGACCGGGACGACGCCGGCAACGCGACAGAGGCCCTCTATCCGGACGACCCCTCGAACGTATCCCACGGTTACCTCGGGGATCCCGTCCGCGTCAGGAACCTCCACGCCGGCCCCAGCGAGACGCACGTCTTCCACCTCCACGGCCACCAGTGGCTGCGGTCGCCGGGCAACGAGAAGAGCGCGTACATCGACTCGCAGACCATCGGCCCGAGGGCCGCCTACACGTATGACATCACCTATGGCGGAGGCGGCAACCGCAACCTCTCCGTGGGAGACGCCATCTACCACTGCCACCTGTATGCCCATTTCGCGCAGGGCATGTGGGGGCTCTGGCGCACACACGACGTCTTCGAGGCGGGCACGCCGGACCGCTCGCTCCCGGACGGCGAGCTCGCGGCGGGGACGCCCACGCCCGCGGTCGTGCCGATCCCCGGCGTCGCGCTGGCGCCGATGCCGACCTACGAGCGGACGTCGGTCAGGATGGCCGACGGGAAGACCGAGGAGCGCGACCCCATGCCGGGTTATCCGTTCTACGTCGCCGCGGTCGCGGGGCACCGGCCGTCGCAGCCGCCCCGCGACATGGAGCACGACGGCGGGCTCCCGCGCCACTACATCGCGAACGTCCCGCCGGGAGGCGCGGCGGCCGGCGGCCGCGGCCTCTTCGACGTGCAGCTCTCCAGGGCCGACGTGCAGCTCTTGCCGAAGGACGGCACCCCGTCGGAGGTGGCGGCCGCCAACTTCCACGCGGGCGCGTTCCCGGGCGCCGTGCGCGCGCCGGAGCGCTACGGCTTCCCCGTCAAGGGCTACCCCGCCTTCACGGCGGGCGGCAAGCCGGCGCTCTTCCTCGTGAACGGCCAGCCGCCGGCCGCGGGCGCCCCCTTCGCGGACCCGTGCCCGCCAGGCGCGCCGGTGCGCACCTACCGCGCGGCCTACGTCCAGACCAACGCCCCGGTGAACCGGGCCGGCTGGCACGACGCGCAGGCCCGCATGATCGTCCTCGAGAAGGACGTCGAGGCCACCCTCGACGGCACGAGGGCGCCGGAGCCGCTGTTCATCCGCGCGCAATCCGGCGAGTGCGTGGTGTTCCACGCGACGAACCTCATCCCGGCGGCGCTCGCGGCGGACGACTTCCAGATCTTCACGCCCACCGACGTCATCGGCCAGCACATCCACCTCGTGAAGTTCGACGTCACCTCCTCGGACGGCGGGGCGAACGGCTTCAACTACGAGGACGGGGCCCTCGCGATGGAGGAGGTGGTGGCGCGCATCCAGGCGGCCAACGCGCTCGGCGGGGCCCTCGCCGCCGGCGTCAGGAGCGGCGAGCCCGGGGCGCGCGTGCGGCTCGAGGACCCGACGCGCCACCCGCGCATGACGAGCCCGTCGCTCGGGGCGCAGACCACGATACAGCGCTGGTGGGCCGATTCGATCATGAGCGAGGCCGGCCAGGACCGCGCGCTGAGCACGGCCTTCACCCACGATCACTTCTCGGCCTCATCGCACCAGCACCACGGGCTCTACGGCGGCCTCGTCGTCGAGCCGGCCGGCTCGATCTGGCGCGATCCGGAGACCGGAGCGCTCTTCGGCGATCGCAGCGACGGCGGGCCGACGAGCTACCGCGCCGACATCCTGTTTCCCCCGGGAGACCACCGGAGCCCGTTCCGCGAGTTCAACCTGAGCATCGCCGATTACGGCCCCGTCTACGACGAGTGCGGCCGGCCGGTGAACCCGTCGTCGCAGGCGCCGGCGCCGCTGCCGGTGGCCATCACCCATGGGCCCCCCACCCCCGACGCGATCTCGTGGCGTGACTCGGGCATCGGGCTCATCAATTACCGGAACGAGCCGATCCCGCTCCGGATCGCCGAGCGCAACTGCAGTACGCGCGCGGTCGTCCAGAAGAGCGGCGACGCCGGCGCCATGCACAACGTCTTCAGCTCGCGTGTCCACGGGGATCCCGCGACGCCGCTGCTCCGCGCGTACGAGGGCGATCGCACGCTGATCCGCCTCACCCAGGGCGCGCAGGCGGAGCAGCACGTGTTCACCGTGCACGGGAAGAAGTGGCTGAACGAGCCGACCGATCCCGACAGCGGCTACGCCAACGGGCAGGCCATCGGCGTCTCGGAGCAGGCGGATCTCGCGCTCGACGCGGCGCCCCTCTTCCGGAAGAACGCGGCGGGCGGCGCGGACTACCTCTATGCGGGCGCGCCGACGGACGATCTCTGGGAGGGGCGGTGGGGCATCCTGCGCGTCCACGGCGAGCGGCAGCCGGATCTCCTGCCGCTCTCGGGCGCGTCGCTGAGGAGGGGCAGGCGCCGGGAGGTCGAGGTGTGCCCGCCCGAGGCGCAGAAGAGGGCGTATGTCGTCCACGCGATCACCGCGAAGGGCAACCTGCCGGGCGATCGCCTCACGTACAACGCCACGTACGGGCTCAACGATCCCAACGCCATCCTGTTCGTCCTCGAGGAGGATCTTGCCGCCCTGCGCTCGGGCGCGCGCCCGCCCGAGCCGCTCGTCCTGCGCGCGGCGGCCGGCGAGTGCGTCGAGGTCACGCTCGTCAACGACCTGCCCGAGGATCCGCCGAAGTCGCCTCACTGGAACTACAACGCTCCCATCGTCGACGGGTTCAACGTCAACCAGGTGAAGCCGTCGAACCGCGTCTCGCTGCACCCGCAGCTCGTGGGGTATGACGTGACGGCGAGCGACGGCGCGAACGTGGGCCAGAACCCCGATCAGACGGTCGAGCGCGGGAAGCAGCGGACGTACACCTGGTATGCCGGCGACATCTCCGTGACGGCGCGGGGCGACGTCCGCTGGCAGCCCATCGAGCTCGGCGCCGTGAATCTCAAGGACATGGCGGACGTGGTGAACCACCCGATGCATGGCGGGATCGGCGCGCTGATCGTCGAGCCGGAGGGCGCCGTCTGGTACCCGAGCCGGGACTCCCGCGCGGCCGCCCAGGTGAAGCACCGGGACGAGAACGGCTCCGAGATCTGGTTCCGCGAGTTCGTGCTCCTCTACCAGGACGAGGTGCCCTTGCAGTCGGATCAGGCGGCTTTCCGCTGCCTCAACCCGGCCCTTGGCTGCGGCGCCACCCTCGCGAACGTCGCTGGCCCTCCCGATCCCGACTTCACTGGCCACAAGGCGTTCAACTACCGCGCCGAGCCCATCTGGGCGCGGCTCGGCGTGGGGCCGGACGCGCCTCTCGGCGTCCGCCCGGGCCTCGACGTCAGCGGCGTCTTCAGCTCGGCGGGGCGCGGCGATCCGGCGACGCCGATCTTCACGGCGGGGCGCTATGACCGCGTGCGCTTCCGGGTGCTGCAGGCCTCGGGGCACCGGCGCCAGCACTCGTTCGGGCTCTCGAACACGGAGTGGGCGTACAACCCGTGGGCGCAAGGCTCGGGATCCCGGTACCAGGGCCGGAACAGCAAGAGCTTCGCCGTGAGCGCGCACGGCGGCATCGGCCCCATGACCGCGTGGACGGTGACTCCCTACTTCAGGTCGGGCGGCATGTTCGAGGTCCCCGGCGATCGCCTCTACATGGACCAGTCGAACGCCATGCTCACCGGCGGGCTCTGGGGCATCTGGCGGGTCACGCCGTGAGCGGGAGGAGGGGCCTGTGATGCGACGGATCTCGATGGACGGCGCCTCGATGGGCGCGCGCGGACTCTGGCTCTCGCTGGCCTGGCTCAGCGCCTCGACGGCGCTCGGCTGCGGCCGGAGAGAGGCGCTCCCTGCCTCGCAGGACCCGGGGGCCGAGCGGCCGGCGCAGCCGGCGCAGCTCGCGCCGCCGGCGCAGCCCGAGGAGCCGGCGGCTCCCCTGCAGGAGAGCCGGGTCGAGCGCGATGGGCTCTCCATCGCGTTCGCCCTGCGGCCGCTGGATCGCGGCCAGCAGGGCGGGGGGACCGGCCTCGGGGCGGGGCCGGCCGCGGCGGTGGCGGGCTCCGACGTCGTGGCCGAGTTCACCATCACCGACGCGTCCACGGGCGCGCCGGTCCGTGGCCTCACGCCGCTCGGCTGGATGTCGCGCCGCGCCGGGGCGGACGGCGCCGCCGCGGCGAGCTTCTCCGGCCGCGCGCCCGCGGCGAGCCTCGCCAGCGGCGCGCCCGCGGCGAGCCTCGCCAGCGGCGCGATCGACGCCGCGCCGGACGAGGCGGCGTGCCGGGGGAAGATCAAGAGCTTCATGGCGGGCCTCCTGTCCGTGCGCCCCGAGGTCGACATGAACGCCTACCTCCTCTGGACGCTGAACCAGGACAACTCCCTCTCGGCCATCAACCCGCAGGTCGCCCTCGCCAGGACGCAGCTCCGGAGCGTGGTCAGCCTCGCGGGCCGCGGCGTCTCGTTCGTCCTGCACCCCGACCGGGAGAGCCTCTACGTGACGCTCCGGGGCGGGCAGGGCCTCGCCGTTGTCGACACGCGGCGGGGGCTCGTCCGGACGAACGTCCCCGTCGGCCAGGATCCGTCGCGCGTCGTGGTCGCCCCCGACGGGCGCACGGTCTGGGTGGGCAACGACGGCGACGGGACGGTGAGCGTGATCGACGTCCGCTCGACGGACGTCCTGAAGACGCTCCCGGTGGGCCCGGGCCACCACGAGATCGCCTTTACCGGCGGCGGCCGCGCCGCGTGGATCACGAGCCAGCAGGGCGAATCGGTGGCCGTGGTGGACGGCGAGACGCTCGAGCCGCTCGGCGAGATCGCGGTGGGCGAGGGGGTCGTCGCCATCGCGGCGAGCGATGAAGCGGGCGTGGTCCACGCGGCGAACGCCGCGCGCGGCGAGGTCGTGATCCTCGACGTCGCGCGCCGCGCCGTCGCCGGGCGCGTCGCCCTGAAGCCCGGGCTCGGCGCGCTCCAGTTCGACCCGGGCGGGCGGTTCTCGTTCGCGCTGAACCCGTCCGCGAACGAGGTCGCCGTCCTCGACGGCGCGACGGGCGCGGTGGCGCACACGCTCACCGGGCTGGCCGCGCCGGACGCGGTCACCTTCACCGGGGCCTTCGCCTACATCCGCAACCGGGGCGCCGCGCGGGTCTCGCTCGTCGACCGGTCGGCCCTCGGCGGCCCGGCGGCCCCGCCCCTCGTCGACATCGCGGTCGGCCAGGGCCCGCCTCTCGCCGCCGCCGCGCGGACTGGGCCGGCCGCGCTCGCCACGCCCATCGCCCCCCTGCCCGAGGGCAACGGCGCCCTCGTCGCGAGCCCGGCCGACAGGGCGCTCTACGTCTACGTGGAGGGCATGATGGCCCCGATCGGCACCTTGCCGAGCTACGGCCGCGAGCCGCGATCGATCCTCGTCGAGGACAGGTCGCTCAAGGAGGTGCGTCCGGGCGTGTACGCGACCACGGTGCGCCTCGGCGAGGGGGGGCTCTACGACGTCGAGCTCCTCCTCGACCGCCCGCGGACGGGGGTGTGCCTCGAGGCCACCGTGGCGCCCGCGCGCTGCGCCCCGGGCGACGGCGAGGCCGACGCGTCCGGCTGCGGGGGCGACCCCGTGAAGGACATCGCGATCGCGCCGCTCTTCGAGCCCGACCTGCGGCTCGCGGCGGGCGAGCCAGCGACGCTGCGCTTCCGCGCGACCGCGGGCGAAGGGGGCCCTCCGCTCGACGCGCTCGACGCTGAGGACATCGAGGTGATGGTCGTCCGGTTCCCGGCCGGGTACCGCTTCCGCGGCGCGCCGCGGGCCGACGGGGACGGCACGTTCTCCGTCGCGTTCACGCCGCCCGCGCCGGGCCAGTACCGCTTCCTCGCCGCCGTCCCTGGGCGCGGGGCGCCTGTCGGCGCGCTCCCGTTCGTCCCGCTGCGGGTCTCCCCGCGCGGCGCTGGCGCGCAGGGCGGAGGTGCGCGATGAGGCCCGGGGCGGCCCTCGCCGCGGCGGCCCTCGCGCTCGCGATCTCCTCGGCCGCGCGCTTCACGCCCGCGGAGGGCAAGGCGCCGCGCGTGGAGCGGATGAAGATCGGCGGCGTCTCCCGGGAGGACGACGCCGCCGCGGCGCGGTACTTCACCAACACCGAGCTCGTCGACCAGCACGGCCGCGCGCACCGCTTCTACGACGGGCTGCTGCGGGGCCGGAAGGTGCTCATCAACTTCGCCTTCACCTCGTGCAAGGGCGTCTGCCCCACGATGACGGCGAACCTCGCGCGCGTGCAGGCGCTGCTGCGGGCGCGCGGGCAGGCGGTGACGATGCTGACGATCACGGTCGACCCGGAGAACGACACGCCGGCCGCGCTGAAGGAGTACGCCGCGAAGTTCAAGGCGGGCGAGGGCTGGTACTTCCTGACCGGCACGCCCGAGAACGTCGCCGCGGTGCTGAAGCGCCTCGGCGGCCAGGTGAAGCGCCCCGACGAGCACACGATGACGCTGCTCGTCGGCGACACGTCGACCGGCATGTGGCTGAAGGCGTTCGCCACCGAGGAGCCCGAGGCGCTCGCGCGCGCCGTCCAGCACCTCAACGACCCACGGTGAGGCCCACAATGCGTTTCCTGTCGCTCGGTGCATCGAAAGCGCTGGTCCTGGCCGGCGCGCTCGCCGCGGCCTCGTGCGGCCGCGGGAGCGGGAACGCGCCTCCTGGCGAGCACGCGGCCCCCGCTCCCGCGGGGCCGCCAGGGCTCCCTCCGGACGTCGCTGCTGCCGCGGGGTCACCTGGGCTCTCCGCGGACGGCGCGGCGGAGGTGCGCGCCTCGCCGGCGACGGGCGTCGAGGTCCTGGACGAGGAGCTCGTGGATCAGGACGGCCGCCCCGTCCGCCTGCGCGAGCTCGCCAGGGACCGGGTGCTCGCCGTCAATTTCATCTTCACGACCTGCACGACGATCTGCTCGCCGATGACGGCCATCTTCGGCCGGCTCCAGGCCGAGCTCGGCGGCGCGCTGGACCGGGACGTGCGGCTCGTCTCGATCTCGCTGGACCCCGCGATGGACACGCCGGAGCGGCTGAACGCGTACGCCGAGAAGTTCGGCCGGCGGAAGGGCTGGTCGTTCCTGACGGGGCGGCGCGAGCGCGTGAACCGCGTGCTGGATGCGCTCGGGGGGCGCGCTCCGATCAAGGAGCGGCACGCGCCGATCACGCTCATCGGGCGCGAGGCGGAGGGCCGCTGGACGCGGGTCGAGGGCATCGCGCCGCCGGGGCGCCTCGCGGACGAGGTCCGGGCGTTGCTTCCGCCGCGAGGGGCTGCGGCGCGGAGCGCGGGCGGTGGCTAGGCCGGGGGCCCGTTCTGGGAGGGCGCGGCTCGGCCTCCTGGCTGCGGTGCCGGTGGGGATCTGCGCGGTCGCGGCATGGGCGCTCGGCCGCGACGATCGCGCGCCCCGGGCGCACGCGCCTGCGGCGGGCGAGATGGCGTCGTGCGAGGAGCTCTCGCCGGCCGCCCGGCGCGGCAAGCGCATCTACCAGCGCGGCGCGACCGAGGACGGCCGGGCCATCGAGGGCGCGATCGTCGGCGGCGCCGCGGCGCTCTCCGGCCGCGAGGCCGCCTGCGCGGGCTGCCATGGCCCCAGCGGGCAGGGGACGACCGAGGGGGGCGTGACGGCGCCGCCGCTCGCGGCCGAGCTGCGCCTAGGGGCCAGCGGCGAGCGGGGTGGGGGAGCAGGGCAGGGGAGGGGGGCAGGCGAGGGGGCGATGACCGCCGCCGCGCTGGTGACGGCGATCCGCGAGGGGCGAGGGCCCGCGGGGCAGTGGCTGAGCCCGGTGATGCCGCGGTACCACCTGGCAGAGGCGGATCTATCGGATCTTGTTGACTATCTGGGTTGTGTCGGCCGGGATCTGGACCCTGGCGTCACGGCGGGCTCGGTGGCGCTGGGCGCCGCGCTGCCGCTGACCGGGCCGGAGGCGCCGGTGGGGGCGGCCGCGCGCGACGTGCTGATGGCGGCGTTCGCCGAGGTGAACGCGCGGGGCGGCATCTACCGGCGGAGGCTCGAGCTGCGTGTGGAGGACAGCGCCGGGCCGGCGGGCGAGGCCGGGGCGACGGCGCGCCTCCTGGACCGGGGCGTGCTGGCGCTGGTGGGGAGCGCCTTCGACGGGGATCCGGCGCTGCGGGCGCGCCTCTCGGAGGAGCGGGCGCCGCTCGTGGGGCCCTTGTCGCTGACGGGCGCACCCGGGTTGGCCAGCGGGGCGGGCGCACCCGGGTTGGCCGGCGGCGCCCCTGGCCGCGCGCGGGATGTCGCCCGAGGGGGCGCGGCCGGGGCCGACGACGTCGTGTTCCAGGTGCTGCCTGGGCCCGACGTGCTGGCCCGCGTGGCGGTCAAGCACCTCGCCGGCGCTCCTGCGACCGCGGGGGCGCTTGCGCTGATCGTGCACACGCGCGACCGCGCCGGCGAGGCCTGGGCGTCGGGCGCGCGCGAGGAGGCTGCTCACCGCGACCTCCCTGCGCCGCAGGCGCTCTCCTTCGAGCCGGGCCACCTCTCGTCGCGCGACGTGGCCGGCGCGGCGCGGGCGCACGGGGCGCGGGCCGTTCTCTTCTGGGGCCCCGGCGCGGACCTCGCGAGCGCCAGGGCGGCGCTGGACGACGCCGGCTCGGCCGCGCCGATCTACGCCTCGCTGGGCTCGCTCGCCGGGAGCGCCGTGGCGCCGTCCCGCGAGCTCGCCGGCCGCGTGCTGTTCGTGTACCCAGGCTCCCTGAGCGAGCGGGAGCGGGCGTCAGAGCAAGCGCTGCAGGCGTTCCTGCGCCGGGCAGGCGTGGCGCCGGGGCCGCTCGGGATCCAGGCGAGCGCCTACGTCGCGGCGCAGATCGCGATCGAGGCGCTGAAGCGCGCCGGCGCTCATGCGACGCGGGAGGGGCTGATCGCGGCGCTCGAGCGGCTGCGCGACTTCGACGCGGGCCCGGCGCCGCCCGTGACCTTCGCCCGGAACCGCCGGACCGGCATCCTCGGAGCGAGCCTTCTCTGGATGGACCCGACGTCCGACACCACCGTGCGAGCGTCGGAGTGGATCGAGGTGGTCCCGTAGGGCGGGGCCATCCCGACATCGGTCCTCCCTGCCCACGCACCGTGCTCTCGTGACCAGGGCGAGTGCAGCCATCGCGCGCGCGTCCTCGCCCGAGCCGATGAGCTCAGCGACCGAGGGTGATGGGAGCCTCCCCGGGCTGGTTCCCCATGCGGGGTCGCGCTAGGCTCGGCGCCATGGGTGATCCCGCCACGATGCGGAACATGAGCGCCGCGGAGTACCTGGCGTGGGAGCGGGGCCAGCCTGCGAAGCACGAGTACCATCTCGGCGAGGTGTTCGCGATGGCGGGTGGCAGCCCTCGGCATAATTTGCTGTCAGGCGCCATGATCGCGGAGCTTCGAGCGGCCGTTCGCGGCAAGGGGTGCCACGTGCTGACGTCCGATCAGCGGATCTCGGCCGAGCAAGGGCAGCGCTACGTTTATGCGGACTCGGTCGTGGTGTGCGGCCCCATGGACACGGAACCTGGCACGAGCGATGTCCTCACGAACCCGTGCATCCTTGTCGAGGTCCTCTCGCAGAGCACCGAGCCCTACGACCGCGGCAAGAAGTGGGCGGCGTACCAGCGCCTCGCCTCGCTGACCGACTACGTGCTCGTTTCGCAGGCGTCTGCGCGGGTCGAGCACTATCGTCGCGAGGCGGATGGCTCCTGGCGCTACCGGGTGCTGGAGGCCGGCGACACGCTGACGCTGGCGAACGGCGCTACCATCTCGATCGACGCGGTGTACGAAGGCGCGTTCGAGCTCGCCGGCGACTGACGTGGGCGGAGGCCGCGCGCCCGTAGTCGCCACGAGGCCGGCCTATCGGTAGCCACCGTGGCTGTTGCGCGGACCGGAAGATCGATCCCAGAGGATCGATCACGTCAAAATTCAACCGCAAGGGGCGCAAGGGACCAGAGGCGCGATGGTTTCTGTCTTCCCCTTGCGCCCTTGCGGGTTGTCTTCCCTTCTGTTGATTTCTTCGGGAACTCCAACGTGATCGGCGCTCTCGCGGTGCCCTTGTCTCCGCGTCGCGGGGCCGCGCTCCGTCACCGCTGCCGCTCCTCCTCGTCCTCGTCGTCGTCGTCGTCGAACAGCGTGCCTACCTTCAGGACGATCGCATCGAAAGGCTCGGGCCTGACCCGATCCTCCCGCTCGGCTGCCAGCACCAGCAGATATCCCTCTGTCGTCCACCGGTAGACCATGAGCGTCTCCGTCTCGGGGTCGACGATCCAGTAGTGGGGCACCTTGCAGCGCTGGTACGTTCGGAGCTTCTTGAACAGATCGTTGCGGCTGTTCGGCGGCGATAGCACTTCACATACCCAGTCCGGCCGTACCCGGATGGGCACCTCGCGGGGCAGCTCCGGCAAGCGCTCGCGCAGCCACCCCGTCACATCGGGACGGTAGACCTCATGGGTTTCCAGCTCGACCTCGACCTCGGTCGCGAACCATAAGCCTCCGGGCCAGCGGCCGCCGGGCCGCCGGTCATAGGGTCCGCTGATCCGGCTCCCGATCCGGATCTGGGCGCGCCCGTGCGGGCCGCTCGGCATGGCCTTGCGAACGAGCTCGCCACCGATGACCTCGTGGAAACGCTCGCGCTCGGGGATGGCCAACAGATCGTCCGCGGTGGCGAGGCGATGGGCGGAAGCGGCTCCGGACATGCCCGCAGGATAGCGCTGGCGGCTCTCGAGGGCACCACAGGCGTTGGCGACACGTCACTGCGGCCGACCAGAAGGCGAGGGAGCCCGCCCCTGACGAGCTCGCCGGGGAAGCTCGCCGCAGCCCTACGGGAGCCAGCTCGACGCGTGCTCGCGCGCGAACTCCGCGAAGGAGCGCGGCCGAGCGCCGGTCACGTCGAGCACCGCATCGCTCCTCTTCGGCCCCCGACCTTCCTGATGGAAGCGGAGCATCGCCGTGATCCCGTCGACGTGCTCCTGGGATACCGCATACGGCAGCATCGCCGCGCGGAACGCCTCCGCCGAGATCGACGCGAAGGTGACCTTCCGGCCGGTCGCCCCGGAGATCTCGGCGATCATCGACGCGTACGAGAGCGGCTCGGGCCCGCACAGCGTCAGCGCCTGGCCCTCGAAGCGGTCCGATGACAGGCACTCGGCCGCCACGCGGGCGATGTCGCGCGCGTCGATGACGTTCTCCTCGAAGTCCTCGCACGGCAGGCGGAGGACACCCTCCGTCCGGATCGCGTGACCGTGGTAGTTGATGAAGTTCTGCATGAAGCCGCCTGGCCGGAGGAGCGTGTAAGTGATCCCGGAGGCCTCGACCCCGCGCTCGATCGCGCGATGGACGCGCGCATAGAAGAACGCTTCGCTCTCCGCGCTCATGATCGAGAGCTTGACGAGCCGGTGGGCTCCGGCGCGCCGTGCCGCTTCGACCACGCGGAGCTCGGCGGTGACCTGATCGAGCATGTCTCCTGTCGCGAGGAAGACGGTCGTCGCCCCGCGGAGGCTCGCGTCGAGGCCGTCGCCGGTCTCGAGATCGACGCGCGCGACCTCGCCGGCGTGGTGGGCCGGCCTCCTCGAACGATAGACGCCGCGCGCGGGCAGCGCTCTGCGGTGAAGCTCCGCCAGGACCGCGCTCCCTACGACTCCGCTGGAACCGAAGATGATGTGCATGCGCGCAGCCTGGATCGCGCGCCAGGTCAGCGAATAGGAAGCATTTGACCCCTCTCGGCCGGCGGAATGGGGCGCGCGCCCCGTTGCCTGGCGAGGAGCTCGCGCGGCGTCAGGCCCGAGTGCTTCCGGCACTCGAGGATCCAGTGCGACTGGTCGGAGTACCCTGCTTCGTAGGCGAGATCGGCCCCGGCTCGCCCGCTCCGCGCGGCGATGTCGAGCGCTCGCTGGAACCGCTGGACGCGGAGGAAGTCACGCGGCGTCAAGCCGACCTCGCGACGGAACAGCTCGATGAACCTGCGGTGGCTCAGCCCTGAGGCCGCGACCTCCGCGGCGATCGCGCCCTCGGTGGAGCCGCGCGCCGCGCGCCGGACCGTCGCGGTCACGGCGGCGTGCGACGCGCGGCACGCCCGGGCGCGATCGAGGAAATACGCGCTCAGCGTCGCCAGTCGGTCCATGTTCGTCGCCGCGCCGTCGATGCGCTCCACGAGATCGCGCGCGGATGCGCCGAGCAGATCGTCGAGCGGGTGGTGCTGGTCGGTGAGGGCGTCCATCGGGAGGCCGAAGAGCGGCCACGCGCCGCCGGGGTGAAAGTGCGCGCCCACGAGCCGCGCCTGGGGAGCCGTGGGCACGTCGAACGCGGACCGGCGCGGGCCGGAGACGAGGGCGGTGCGGCATGTCCCGTCGCGGCCGGTCGGCTCTGTCCAGGAGAGCCGCTTGCCGCCGAGGGGGATGACGATCTCTAGCGTCCCGGTGGGCAGCACCCGATCGACGAGGTGCTCTGGACGGTAGCTGTCGTAGATCCAGAGGCTGCGGATGAACGGGCGCAGCGGCTCCGGCGGCGGGATTGCGCGGTAGAAGGAGTGGCTGTCGGTCACGGCGGTTCAACCCCGGAGGCGCGCGAGCATGGCCCGGGATCATCGCATGGCCTTCCGGGGCTCGGCGAGCCCGTTCTGCCGCTCCTCGTCGCCCTCGTCGAGCAATGCTTTGTTCGACCTCATTCACGGCTCTCGCGCTTCGCGTACCTGCTGACAGCCTGCTGATAGGCCTCGGCCAGCGACGGCCGCACCGCGTCAAAGGTCGCCTGGCTGGGGTTGAGCACGCACACCCAGGACTGCCTCCCGCAGCAGTGCTAGACACTCCATCAGCGCCCGCTCACTCATAGCCTGCCGCAATGATGTTGTTCTGGAGCGCGTCCTCCGTGGCATCGTTCGGGTAGCCGGCGGCGATCGCGCCCTCGTAGAACGTACCCGCGCTGTCGTTCGCGCCGCCGTCGGGCTTGCAGCAATCACCACCACTGCCGAGCACGATGGCGCCTTGCTTCTTCATCGGGCTATAGCCGTTCGGCAGCGAGCCCTCGTAAAGCTTGGTCAGACCGCCCGACTGAGCGTTGCCGCCCTTCAGCGCGAAGCGCGTGGTCCCGTCGTTCTTCAGGATCGCAGTGACGTACTTGTGCGGAAACGCCTTCTGATTCGGGTTCCAATCGCTGCTGCCGCCCGGAAACAGACCCCACTCCAGGTCGGCCTGCACCCACGGACCGGTGCCGGAGCAGCCGCCAAACCAGCACTGCTTGCTGAAGTTGATGGCGTCCATGGCACCAGCTCTGTCGGCCTTGCGGGTGGTCTCGCTGTTGCCGTAGTCGAAGCAGCACCCGCCGTTGACGTGGGTGCCGCTCGTCACCATATACAGGCCTTCCGGCGCGCTGCCCGTCGGAACGCCGGTGGTATGGCCGTCGCGCCAGTAGCTGTTGCCGGGGTTGATGTAAAGCGAGTAGACCTTGCTCCCGCTGACCTTCAGCGACTCCGTGGTGGCCTTCGCTGGGCTGCTCCTCGGTGAACCGGGCACCACGTCCGAGCCTTGGTACCAGAGGTCATTCCCGTGTCCGGATTGGTCGTAGAGCACCGTGATCACGCACGAGGTCCCGGAGCAGAACGCGTCCTGTGGTGCGGAATCGGCGGGGCCCCCGGCTTTGAGCACGGCGATGTCCTTGGTCGCGTTGTCCGAGGCACGCCGGACTTGATAGAGCTTCCCGGCGTAGGCCCCGAAGAGGGCACGCACCGTGCTATGGGCGGCAACACACGGCGTGCCGCCGCTCGCGTAAAGATCGCACGGCCCGGTCGATGCGTTCGCGTCACCGGAACCGCCAGTGCCACCCGTTCCCCCGCCTGCTGCGCCGCTGCCACCCCCCGTTCCTCCGCTTGCTGCGCCGCCGCCCCCCGTTCCTCCGCTTGCTGCGCCGCCGCCCCCCGTTCCTCCGCTTGCTGCGCCGCCGCCCCCCCCCGTTCCTCCGCTTGCTGTGCGGCCACCACCCCCGCCGTCTCCTCCAGTTGCCCCGCCAGCGTCTCCGGTCTCCGTGGGCTTCTCGGCGCCGGGGTTGTCAGCGGTGCAGCTCAAGCCCTGTGCGGCGAATATGAACGTGAGCATTAGCGTCTTTTTCATCTCTTCTCCTAACGGGCGCTATTGGCGAGTGAATGCAGCTCGCAAACTCCACCGGCGGCGACCGATCTTTACCATGGGCGCAGCTCCGGACGCGCACCAGCGCATGGCCCGAGGAGACCGCAGCCCCTTTCCTCGCAGTGCCGAGAATTCTCGCAAGTTCAACATGATCGATGTTCTTGGGGGGATCGGCAGAAGAGATCTTCCAGGTTCCGTCGCTGCAGAAGGGGCAGCTCGCGCCGACGATCATGCCCACCGCGGCCCACGTGAAAGCCCGGTTCGATTTTCATTTCATAGCGACGCCAGTTTGCCTCGAGCGAACCAGGACAGTTGTCCCAATCGCGTCACTCCGCGATTCGGGTCGCTGATCGAGCCGGGGGGACCCGAGGCGTCGCCTCGATCCGACCCGCACGACAGATCTCTATTACGACTGGGATGCGGTAGCGTCCGGCCCGGCGCCGACCGGACGAGGCTGCGACGCATCATCACGACGCGGCGCGAGCGCAGGATTGCCTGAGCCGACGGCAGAAGACCCAGCTCGAAGTCGAAAGCCAAACGTTTCCGAGACGTCAAGCCTCAACTCACGAGGCTCGGTCCAGCCGAGCCCGACGTGCGACGATGCCGGCTCTCGCTGGAAGCGAACGTGGGCCAAGTCGAACAGCGGCTCGGACCGGCTTCCCGCGAACCGCGAGCAGAAGTCGTGCACGCCATCGGTCGGTGTTATGGAACAGTCGATGTCGATCCAACCTTGCCATCCTCCCGTGGCGCTGGCGGGGCAAAGGTACACGGGTCTTCATGCGCCCCAGGGACCCTGGCGGCACGCCGTCGATCGCCGTCGATCGCCGAAGCAGAAGGATGCCCCTCCAGGCTAATGTGAGCGTTCACATTCCGAATGTCAATTCCAATCGACTGGCCTGCCGCTGTCTCGAGCCTGAATCACCTGCTTCGGGATGGGATACAGGGTCGTGATCGGCCGGCTCTGGACGAGGTGGAGCTCCTCCTCGACCAGGCGCCGCTGGATGTCCTGGGGGTGGCTGAAATGCCCTTCGAACTGCCGGCCGGGCGCTCGATCCGCGTCGGCAGTTCGTTCGCTTCGACGGATCGTCACGCCGCTCGTCGAAGGGCGCCACGATGGCGCGCGACCGCCCTCGCAGGGCTGATGGTTCGAAGGGGAGACGCCAGGCACCGCCGCGAGCGCCCCGCGGCTGCCTCCTGCTTGCCTTCGCCCCTCCCGCTCGGTAGCGTCGGTCCCGGGTAGATTCTCGTGCCGGCCCCGATCGTCGTCGACATCGCGTCGGGCCCTGCCGTGCATGGCGAGCTCCCGGCGCTCCTCGTCGAGGCGTGCTCCCGCGCCGCCGGCGGCGGCGGGTGCGCGCTCGGCGACCCGAAGCGCGCCGGGACCCCGGTCCGGGCGCTCGCCGTCGTCTGGCTGGACGGCCCGGACCACCGCCGCCTGCGGGTCGACGTCGCCTCGGTCGGCGCTCCGGAAGGCACGCTGTCGTCGCGCGAGATCGAGTTCCGCGAGGAGGATCCGCTGCCCGACCGCTACCGCACCGCGGGGCTGCTGGTCGCGGCCCTGGCGTCGGAGCGCGCCGGCGCCCCGGCGCCGCCCGAGCCGACCGGCGCGGCGGCGGCCGGCATCGAGCCGGCGGCCGCCTCGCCGCCGCCGCGCCCGCTGGGCTGGTTCCTCGCCGCCGGCGGGCTCGTCGGCAACGGGCTCGATCGCGGCCCCGCCGGCGCCGCGGGCCCTGCCCGCGCCGGCGCCTGGGTCATGGCCACGGCGCTCGACCGGCGCTCGGGGTTCTTCGGGACCCTCTCGGCGTCCTATGCCGCGGCCCTGCGCGAGCCGGCCCCGGGGCTGTCCGTCCAGTGGCTCGCGCTCGGGGGCGGCGGCGGCATCGCAGCGCCCATCGTGCCGCTCGACGCGCTCGTCCGGGCGAGGATCGAGGCCGCCGCCGACTGGGTGATCGCCTCCCCGGGCGACCCGAAGAAGCCCGAAGAGACAGGGCACGGCTTGACCCTCGGGACGCGCACGGCGATCGACCTCGTATGGCCGGCCGAGGGCAGCGTGGCCGTCCTCGGGAGCGCCGAGGCGTTCGTGCGGGTCCACCAGACCGACCTCCGCGCCCACCCGAAGCCCGACGCGGCGCTGCCGAAGGGCGGCGTCACGGGGATGCTGGGGGTGCAGCTGCGCCTGCGCTGATTCCGCGTGTCAGAAACCCCGCCAGAGAAACCGGTCGATAGCGAGTGGTCGCTGGAAACAGCAGCGATTTTCGTAGTTTCCGCCTGCTTCGCCGCCGAGGGCGGCTCCGGTGTGGCCCAACGCGGCGCCCTCTTCCGCCGCATCGCCCGCGGTTAAGGGCCCGCGGCATCACCGATCGGGGTCGGCGCCTGGCCTGGCGGCGCAGCGCCGAGGGATTCTCCTTCGCTCGCCGCCCTGTTGCCGGGCCCTTCGATGCGCTGCCGCCTGTTTCGGGATCGAGCGCAGACAGTCGCCGAAGCGGGCGCGCGCGTCGAAGCAGGCCCAGCTGGCTGCCGCGGTGCCGGTGGCTGGGGATCGCGCCGGCTTGATCGAGATCCAGTCCGCGCCAGCGGACGCGCGGTTCGAGCTGGAGCTCGGCCGGGGCCGCTGTCTCCGAGTGCCAGCGTCATTCGATGCCGACGGCCTGCGGCGCCTGCTCGACGTTCTGGAGGCCTCATGATCGCGGCTGGCGTTCGCATCTTCGTGTGCACCGAGCCGCTCGACATGCGCCAGGGCATCGATCGCCTGGCACACGCCGTCAAGCTCAAGCTCGGAGAGGATCCGCAGAGCGGCTCCTTGTTCATTTTCGCCAATCGCGGCGCGACTCGGCTGAAGGCGCTCTGGTTCGACGTCAACGGCTACTGCCTACTGTACAAGCGCTTGCACCGCGCAGTGTTCGAGCTGTCTGCGTCGAGCGGCGGCGCGCTCTCCGTACAGATCGATGCGCGTCATCTCGCCAAGCTCTTGCGCGGTAGCGCGCGTGAGTCCACGCGAAAAAGTCGACGCGGGGATAGGGCGTCCAAACACCGTCAGCGAGCGCGCAACCGCCATCGAGGCGACGGAATCGACCTTATCGGATCTGAACGCTAGGGGCTGGATGCGGCCGAAGGCCGCTGGCCGCCTGTTTCCTCGAGTCGCCCGCCGCCCTCGACTGGCGCGAGCACGGCGCCGGCCTGTGCCTCGAGGAGGCGTTCTACCGCTTCTGCGAGTACGTCGGCCTGGGCAACCCGGCGGTGCGGCAGGACGAGTGGCTCACCGCCCAGCTGCGCGCCCTCGCGCTCTGTCCCGAGCCGGCCTTCGTGGTGCCCGCCGAGGTGCGCCGCGCGCCGCGCGGCTGGTTCGCCATTCGCCGGCGACCCGCCGATCCTGTACGCCGCGCTCGCCGGCCGCGCCATCCGCGGCGCGATCACCCCGAACATCGCCGCGGTGCTGCGCGGCGAGAAGGCTCCCGACGACGCGCTGGCCCGCGAGCTGGGCGCGATGGGGCTCCTCTGAGTCAGCGCGCGCGCCGGTAGTGCATCGCCACCGCGCCGCAGCGGAGCGGCTTGGCCGAGACCAGCTCGAGCCGCCGCGTGGCGGGCAGCCCGCTCTGGTACAGGGTCGGGCCGTGGCCGGCGAGCTTGGGGTGGACGAGGAACTTGTACTCGTCGATGAGATCCAGCCGATCCAGCTCGGTCGCGAGCTTGCCGCTGCCGAGGAGCACGCCGGCCGGGGTCGCGTCCTTGAGCTTCTGCACGCCCATGCGCAGATCGCCGGCGATGTGGTGGCTGTTGGTCCACGGGAAGTCCTTGCGCGTGGACGACACCACGTACTTCGGCTTGGTCTCCAGCTTGACCGCCCACTCGCGCATCGCCGGAGGCGCCTCCTCGTCGCCGCGGGCGACCGCCGGCCAGTAGCTCTCCATCATCTCGTAGGTGACGCGGCCCCACAGCATCGCGCCGCTCTCGTCCATGAGGCGGGTGAAGAAGGCGTGCGTCTCGTCGTCGACGATCCCCTCCTGGTGGTCGACGCAGCCGTCCAGGGTGACGTTGATGGTGAAGGTCAGCAGTCCCATGCGGCGAGTCTCCTTCGGAACGAGGCATCGGTCAATGTTCCGGTATTGCAATGCGCACCGCGAGGCTCTCGGCTTTGTCATCTCGCAAGACTCTCGATTCCGTGGTGTCGCAAAGCACAGGCCCAATCTGACGTTCTGGCAAGATGTGCAGCTGCAGGGATTCCTGAGTCCCCCCTACACTAGGTGGGACGTTTTCGGTAGCGGCCCAGGGGACAAGTCGGCTCACCTTCGAGGAGACTTGGGTCTCCTGCGTCGCCAAGGTTGATGTGAGCTTGTCTACCATCAGCGCAACGTCAAACCGGGTGCCTGCGGCTGCAGTGCCAGCGCGTAGGCAAATCAAGCCGGATCGCAGCGCGAGGAAGTGTAGCGCGGCAGAGCGGCGCGTAGGCAAATCAAGCCGGATCGCAGCGCGAGGAAGTGTAGCGCGGCAGAGCGAAAGGGTGGGACCGCGAGCGTCGTGATGGCTCGGTCCTGGGTCGAAAGAGCGTGGTCCGGGCGGCGCCGCGCGCGCTAAGGGGCGCATCGGCGTGCCGTGGGCACACGTGTCCGTCCGGGCGTTGGTCTGGCCCGGGAGGCGCGTCGCGAGACGCTATACGGCGTCACCGAGCGCCTTGCGGCGCACAACGGTGCTTTTCCAGTACGGTGGTCCCCGGTTGGGAGAGCGTGCTGGAACATCGGTCGGCTCGCCGAGCGCGGAGAGGAAGCGGACGATGTCCCGGGGCTCAGTGACCAGCTCAATCAGCCGTGCGCGGCGCGCAGCTGCGCGCGGACGGCCGACGGCGTGGCCCCGGTCGCGCGCCGAAACGCGCGCTGAAACGCCTGCACCGTCGCGAACCCGACCGCGTGGGCGATCTGCTGGTTCGACAGCGTCGTCTCTCGGAGCAGGCGGCGCGCGTGCTCGGTGCGCAGCGTCGCTCGGTACGCCATCGGCGGCGCGCCCGTGGCCTCGAGGAACCGCCGGGCGAGCGTGGCGCGCGAGACGCCCACCGTTCGCGCCAGGGTGTCGACGTCCCACGCGCGCGCCGGGTCGTGCACGAGCTCGGCGATCGCGCGGGCGACGACGGGGTCCTGCGTGGCGCCGAGCGCGGCGAGCTTCGCGGGCTCGCGGTCGGCGAGCAATCGCACGAGCTCGACGAGCACGAGCTCGAGCCAGCGACGGCGAGCCAGGCGCGTCTCGTGCAGCTCGCTCCGCAAGCGCGCCAGCGCGTCGGCGAACGAGGGCCGCGCCTCGATGGCCCGCGCGCCCGCGTGGATCACCGTCGGCAAGGCCTGCAGCAGCGGGGCGAGCGCGTCGTGCTCGAACCGGAACACGCCGCACAGCGCGCGCGCCGTGGTGGCGCCGCGGCCGAGCACCCGCTCGCCATCCTCCTCTCGCGAGACCTCGAGCCACCGGTCGAGGAGCACGGGCTTCGCCCTCGCGTCGCCGTGGTCGAGGCGGTGCCCCACGTTCGGTCGCACCAGCGCCACGTCGCCCTGGTAGAGCGAGACGGTCTGTCGCCCGGCGCGCAGCACGCAGCTCCCCTCGGTCACGTGGTGGAGCACCAGGATCGGACGCGCCGGAAGGTCGAGCGCCCAGGCCCCTCGCCCAGCGGTCTGGCAGACGACCTCGGACGAGAGCTTCGCCAGGAAGAATCGGTTCGAGAGCGGATCATCCTGGTACATGGCGGGAGCCTAGCGATGATCCAGACCGTGCTCAACGTGAGCGTTTGGGATCATCCGTTGCGCGCGCCGGCCATCGCGGTCGCGTCCGCCGAGGGCTACATCCAGCGCATGAACGACGCCACCACCGCCTCTTCTGCTCCGTCCCCTTCGTCGCACCGCCTCGACGGCGCGGGCATCGCCACGCTGCTCACCGGCCTCACGCTGTGCTTCATCGGCGCGCGCTTCCTGGTCGTCCCCGGAACCGCGGCGGCGGCCTTCGGCGTGCCGCTCACCGGCCTCGCCGCGTACGCCGTCGCCAAGGGAGCGCGCGACCTCTCCGTCGGCGTCTTGCTCATCGCCTTCGCGCTCCTCGGCGAGCGGCGCGCCGCGGCGCTCGCGCTGCTCCTCGGCTCCGTGATCCCCGTCATCGACGGAGCCATCGTGCTCGCGTGGCGCGGCGCTCACCCGGGCTACCTCGCGATCCACTGGGGTACCGCCGCGTTCTGTACCGCGCTCGGCGTGCTGCAGCTCCGCCGCCGTGCGTGACCCTGCCAAGTGCTCGATCACGAGGAGTGAGCGCCGCAATGCGGAAATCGTACAACGCAGCACACGTCTACATGATCCTGGGAGTGGTCTCGGGGCTGTTCTACCGGGAGTTCACCAAGATCAATCACTTCACCGGCCAAACCCAACTGGCCCTCATGCACACTCACCTGCTCACGCTGGGCATGCTGGGCTTCCTGATCGTCCTCGCCCTCGACAAGCAGTTCCAGTTGTCCGGTACGAAGCTGTTCACGTGCTTCTTCTGGTTCTACAACGCAGGCATCGCGATCACGGTGAGCATCATGGGCCTCCGCGGCATCGCGACCGTGCTCGACTGGCACCTGCCGGAGGCCGCGCCGTGGATCGCGGGTTTGGGCCACATCCTGCTCACGGTCGGTCTCATCTTGCTGTTCGTCCTGCTCGGCAAGCGCCTCGACAATCGGGCGCGGTGATTGGCGATCTCGACACGCGAAGACGTGGAGCGCGCCGTCTACCACCGCGAAATCGGCACAGGCCGTCGGTTTTCCGATACAACGCAGGAATGCGCATCCAGATCTCCCAGGCGAGCCTGCCGCCCGACCAGCTCGCCGCGATGCTTCGCCAGGCATTTCCCCGCTACAAGGTGACCATGCGCGGCGGCGTCCCGATCGTGGGCGACGGGCTCGCCACCGGCGTGATGCTCAAGCCCGATGGGCCGGGTGCGCTCAAGACCGGCTGGGCATTCCCGAGCGTGGCCGCGCAGATGCTGATTATGCTCATCATCCTCGCGGGGCTCCTGCCCGGGCTCACGCTGTTCCTGATCGTTTATCTGGCGGCGAAGGGCGGTGTCGCGCGGATGGAGCAGGAGATCGCCACCGTGCTCCAGGGCGGGCCTCACCGCAGCTCGCGGCCGGAATGCAGCCCGTCGGAGCGGGCGGTCCGGCGCCGCTGCCGCCGACGCCGTTCACCCTCGTCGGCGCGGGCGCCGCCTTCCTGTTCACGTTCAGCTGGCTCATCAGCATGGCGTTCCTCAATCGGCACATCCACGCGGGAAGCTTCTCCGGCCTGTTCTGGCTGCTCGTGGGAATTGGCGCGGTGATGGTGCATTTCGACGAGCAGCGCGCCCACGAAGCGCACGCTCAAGGCCAGAGCCCCGCGAGCCCCGGCCCCGGCGCGCTGATCGGCGGGATTGGCGCCATCTTTCTGGGCCTCTCCTGGACAATCGGCGTGTTCATGCGTCCGGAGCTCGATCTCTGGCTCCTCGACAGCATCGCCTCCGTCATCGCCTGGCTCGGCGCCGGCATCGTCCTCATCGCATCTCACGCCAAACGCGCCAACAAACTGGTCCTCCCCCCACGGCGTCTCCGGTTCGTCCATCCGACGGCCCAGGTCGTCGCAGGCGCACGACGGTTCGTCGGTAGCGAATGGCAGAGCGCCACGCCAAATGCGAGAGCCAATCAACCACTCACTCACTCCTCACTCAGACGGGAGGTGCCTTGTGCGCACTTTGTCGATGTCGCGTAACTTCGTTGTCTTCTCCCTCTGCGCCCTTCCGAGCCTCGCCTGGGTCGCAGGTTGCTCCAGGGACGATCCGCAGGGCCCCCAGATCGCGGCCGGTCCCACGTTCCACAAGGACGTGGAGCCGCTCCTCCAGAAAAGCTGCATGGGCTGCCACTCCCCGGGCAACATCGCGCCGTTCAGCTTGCTCACGTACGAAGACGCCAAGAGCGTCGCCGCTCTCATCGCCAAGACGACCCGCGCGCGGACGATGCCGCCCTGGGGTGCGCGGAACACGGACGAGTGCACGACGAAGCTCGGGTGGAAGGGCGATATTAGCCTCTCCGACGAAGAGATCGACACCCTGGACGCCTGGAGCAAGGCCGGCGCTCCCGAGGGCGACCCGAGCGACGCGCCGCCCGCGTTCGTGCCGCAGAGCCACGATCTGCCGAACAAGACCCACGTGATCCACCCGAAGGAACCCTACGTGACTTCCGGCGATAAGGACGAGTTCAAATGTTTCGTCATCGATCCCGGGTTCACCGAAGATCAGTATATGAACGGCCTGCAGGTCGTTCCGGGCAACCCGAAGGTCGTCCATCACGTGGTGATGCTCGTCGATCCAACTCGGGTGACCGAGCAGGTCGTCGGTCCCGACGGCACCTTTCCCTGCGGTCCCGGCGACGACGACGACATGCCTGATATGGGTGGCATGCCTGATATGCCAGGCGATATGATGGGAATGCCCGGCGAGATAATCAACGCCTGGGCGCCTGGCTCCGGCGCCTTCGAGTTGCCGGAGGGCGTCGGCTACCGGATCCCCAAGGGGTCGCTCATGATTCTGCAGATCCACTATCACCCCGCCGGCACCACGGCCGATCCGGACATGACGCGCATCCAGCTGCGGCTCAGCAAAGAGAAGCCGAAGTACGGATTCATGTACCAACTCCTCAGCAGCGAAGATCAGCCGATCGACGACTCTGGCACCGGCCTTCTGCCGGGTCCGAACGACACCAACGGCATCGAGTTCCTTATCCCCGCAAACAACAAGCATCACGTAGAGACACAGCAGTTCACCATCCCAGCGGCGGGCTCGCCCGGCTCGGCCAGCTTTCCGGTCTTCCCGGGCATGCGCATTTACGGCGAGTGGCTGCACATGCATTATCTGGGCTTCGACCAGAAGGTCACCATCATCCGGCCGAACGCCCCTTCCGGCCAGCCCCAGGAAGAGTGCCTGGTGCACGCGCCCGAGTGGGATTTCTCCTGGCAGCGCACCTACGCGTACGACTCACCCATCGAGTCGCTCCCGACGATCGAGGCGGGAGACATCTTGAAGATCCGGTGCACCTACGACAACTCGACAGACAACCCGTATGTGATTCGCGCGCTTCAGGAAGCCCACCTGAGTTCGCCCATCGACGTGAGTTACGGCGAAGGCGGGACCTTCGACGAGATGTGCTCCACCGGGGTGTCGATAATTTACCCGATGCCTTGACGGCGCGCGCTGCGCGCTCGACTCCAGTCACCGGCGCTGGCCTGAGCCCCGGTGGCCCCTCCAGCGCCATTGTCTCACCCCGCCCTTGCCTCGCCGCCTTGCCGCTTGCGATACGCGGCGGGCGCCGATGGCGGGAGAAGGAAGTCCAAACGTTTCGGAGGCGTCAAGCCTCACCTTTGGGACGCGCGTAGGCAAATCAAGCCGGATCGCAGCGCGAGGAAGTGTAGCGCAGCAACCCGAAAGGGTGGGGCCGCGAGCGTCGTGATGGCTCGGTCCTGGGCCGAAAGAGCGTGGTCCGGGCGGCGCCGAGCGCGCTACGGGGCGCATCGGCGTGCCGTGGGCACACGTGTCCGTCCGGGCGTTGGTCTGGCCCGGGAGGCGCGTCGCGAGACGCTATGCGGCGTCACCGGGCGCCTTGCGGCGCAGAACGGTGCTCTTCCAGTACGGCGGCCCTCGGTTGGGAGAGCCTGCTGGAACATCGGTCGGCTCGCCGAGCGCGGAGAGGAAGCGGACGATGTTCCGGGGCTCAGTGACCATGGCGACGAGCTTCATCCGCCCCTTGCAAGTTGGGCACTCGAGGACATCGATCGCAGATGTGCGGCGCAAGAGCTCGGCGCGGTTTGTCGACCGCCCGATAGCCGCCACGCTTGCGTTTCGGAGCGGCGTCATCGTCCGCCTTCGTAGACTCTTCTGGCTTCGCAGGGCGCGGTCCGATGCGCTTGCGCCATGGACTCGCCCGCGCGAGCACGCCCGCGTACTTGACGGTGTGAAAGCGCGGCGGCGGAACGCTGGCCGCGAGGCGGCACAAGAGCGAGAGCGGATCGATGTCCACCGCGACAGTCCCGTCAGCGAAGGCGCGCTTGAGCGACAGCGCACCAGGCCGTCCTGCTGCGGCTCGACGCGCTCCTTTGCGATCGGGGGTCGCAGCACGTAACGCAGCAGCGCCTCCCTCGCCGCGGCATGGTGCGCACCGGCGCGCGTCGCTGCGTGCAAGGTGAAGCCATCGAGCGCAGCGCACAGCGGCTTGTCGTACGCGAGCGCGCTCGGAGAAGACGGCGACAGCCCGCGGAGCCATTGCGGGCCGGCGGGCGGCTCTCGTCCTGAGACGGCGGAGGCACAGAGCGCTGCCTCGGGCTCGACGTCGTGCTCGATCTCGAGATGCCCGTGCCGCCGGAGGTAACGGAGCATCCGCCCGACGGCGTGCTCTAGGACCTGACGGACCTCGCGCGTTCGCAGGTGACCGAGTTCGTTCCACACGAGCTCGGTGCCGTCTTCGTGATAAGCCCCGTCGAGGAAGACCACGTGCAGAGCAACGGGAGCAGCGTGCTCGGTACCACGACGTCGAACATCAAGTGGTACCTGGTCCCGCCGGAGTGGCAGGACACGAACAACTCGGACACGGACCCCTACGACATCGGCTTCGTCGTGATGTGGGACGATCTCAACGGCGGCACGTTCGACGGGCAGAGTCATTTCATCCCCAAGCTGCTGGACGCGACGGCGCTCGGTAGCGTGAACGTGTTCAATCGCGGCTACCCGGCCTGCGACAACTTCGTCCAGAATGGCGTGAGCCGGATGACGAGCCCTGCCAGGGCCTCTCGAACCAGTCGTGCACGGTCACGCCCGGGGTCGACACCTGCGCGCCGGCGCACGTGTACGGGGACACCAACTCCTGCAGCATCGGCAACTACAGCGGCATTGACGCCGACGGGTGGAATCGTAACTACCAGCACTCCTGCGACGCGTCGGCCGGGCAGAGCGGCTCGGTGCTCTACGCGCTGCACGACGGCGAGTGGTCGATCAGCGCGGTGCACTTCGGGTCGCTCTGCGGGAAGACCGCCACCGACACGCCCTGCACCTCCTCGGACGCCCGCCCGCTGCGGGCGACGCGGATCGCGCCGACGTACCTCGGTTATTACGACTGGCTGATGGCCACGAAGGACTGAGCCCAGCCGCCCCTTCTCCCACCCCTGGCCCCGGCGCCCGGGTTGGGCCATCCTTGGGCCGAGGAGGGGCAGCGTGGCAGAGAGATCTTGGAATGACGAAGCAGCGACGGCGCGGCGGGGGCTCGCGGCAGCGTTGATCGCGCTGGCATCTGCCGCCTGCGGCGCCTCTCCGGCCCCGGAGCGCCCCGGGCAGGCGCCTTCCAGCGCCGCGCCGGCCCCGGCGCGCCCCGGGCAGGCGCCCTCCAGCGCCGCTCCGGCCACGCCGCCCCCGCCGCCTGCTGCCCCTGCGGCGTGGCGGCAAGAGAGCTCCCTCGGCGTGCAGATCTCGGTCCCGGCCCACTGGGCCGTCAACGATTACGGCTGCGGCATGAGCGACAGGCCCACGGCCGTCCGGGGACAGGGGGCGCAGCGCCAGTGCCTCACGCCGGAGAAGCCGACGAAAGAGGTCGCCGAGATAGGGCTCGACGCGCCGGGCGCCGTGGGGGCCGACCCCGCGTTCGCGCGCCGCGAGGTGTCGCTCGGCGGCGTGAGCGCCGAGCGCATCGAGGGGCGGGGCACGGACGGCCGCTACTTCGGCTGGCTGAGGATCCCCTCGCGCAAGATCCTCATCTCCGTCCGGACCCATGACCCCGAGGTCACCCGCCGGATCCTCGACAGCGCGCAGCTCGCCACCGTCGACCACAACGGCTGCCCCGACAGGCGCCCGCCGTCGAGGCGCCCCGAGGCGACGCACCCGAGCGCGCCGTCGGCGCTATCGCCCGCCAGCCCGACCTCGATCGCCGTCTGCTATTACGGCGAGCACGGCGACGCCCTCCAGTCCTCCGCGCGCCTCACCGGGGCGGAGGCCGCCGCGCTGGCCGCCGTGCTGAACCAGGCGCCCGCCGGCCCGAACCCCGACGCCGACCCGAAGATGTGCCTGCACCCGCCCGCTCCGCCTCCCGCCGACGCGCTGCTGATCGTGGAGGACGCCGCCGGCCGGGGCACGATTTACGTATCGTTCTCGGGCTGCGTGGGGCGCGGCCTCGACAACGGCGCGAGGCGAGCCCAGGTGGGCGCCTCGCTCATCAAGATGGTCATGGATCCTTTGCACACCGGCTACGCCTTCCACGGCGACCTGAACGGGAGATGATCTGGAATGGACCGTGACATCAATCACCTGCATCACGTAGGCCACGTGGTGAGCGACATGGAGGAGGGGCTCGAGCTTTACCGGCGCCTCGGCTTTCACCTGTCGCCGCCCGCCTACCCCGCGCTGTCGCCCGCGGAGGGCGAGCCTCCCCGGCCGTTCGGCGCGGCGAACACCCACGCCAACTTCCCGCGCAGCTTCGTCGAGCTGATGACCTGCGTCAGGGACGACGGCTCCACCCGGATCCCCGCCGGCGCGAAGCTCATCCCCCTCCAGGCTCCCCCCGAGCACTTGCCGCGGATCATGCAGGCCATCCGCGCCACGGTCGCCCGGATCGCCGCGTGCCTCGCGCGCTTCCAGGGCCTGCACATCCTCGTGCTCGGCACGCCCGACGCCGCGGCCGTCGCCGGCCGGCTCAGCGCGGAGGGCGTCCGTCACGGGGGCGTCAACACCGTGCAGCGGCCGGTGGAGACCGCGGAGGGGCTCCGGATGGCGCCGGTCCGCCTGCTCGAGCTCGACAGCGGCGATCCGGAGGAGGCCGGGTCAGGCAACGTCCCCGAGGGGAGGATCGCGATGGTGGAGGACGTGCAGGCGGAGCTGCTGCAGGCGCAGCTGCACATGGATCATCCGAACGGCGCGGTGGACCTCGTCGACGCCGTGCTCTGCGTGGCCGAGGCTACGCTGCCCGAGGTCGAGCACCGCTACGAGAAGTACACCGGCCGCCCCGCCCGCGCCGACGGACCGGCGCGCGTCTTCGATCTGGAAGGCTCCCGGATCACCCTCGTCGCCAGCGCCGATCTGGAGGCGATCCTGCCGGGCGAGCGCGCCCCCGCGCTCCCGGCCTTCGTCGCCTACGCGGTCGCGGTGCGGGACGTCGGCGCCGCGCGGAAGCTGCTGGAGGAGAACGGCTTCCCGCTGAGGGTATCGGCCTCCGGGGACATCTTCGTTCCGGCCAGCGCGGCGCTCGGCGCCGCCGTCATCTTCCGGCAGGCGGGCTGAGCGCGCCGGGGGCGCGCGATGGCCCCCGGGCCCTCGCGTCGAGCGCCCCATCACCGGGCGCCGGCTCCACCACCCGCCGGCCCTCCAGCGCCTGAGATGAGCTGGCCGAGCCGCTCCATGCTGATCGGCTTGACCATGTAGGCGTCGAACACGCCGGGATCCTCCGCGTCGGCGGCCGGCGGGCCGTAGCCGCTCACCGCGATGAGCCGCGGCGCGTAGCGCGTAGGTAAAAGAAGCCGGAGAGCGCGGCGACGTCGATCGTGAGCAAGCCCCCCGTGAACGAGGCGAACAGCTGCACGAAGAGCGCCGAGAGCGACAGGAGCACCCACGCGAGCAGCCACCCCGGCTGCACGTCGCCGTCGAGCGCGCCCGCGCCGATCAGCCACCAGGCGAAGACGCCGAGCGCGATCTGCAAAGCGGCGGCCGCGGCGCGTAGGTAAAAGAAGCCGGATCGCAGCGCGAAGAAGCGTAGCGCAGCAAACCGAAAGGGTGGGACCGCGAGCGTCGTGATGGCTCGGTCCTGGGTCGAAAGAGCGTGGTCCGGGCGGCGCCGAGCGCGCTACGGGGCGCATCGGCGTGCCGTGGGCACACGTGTCCGTCCGGGCGTTGGTCTGGCCCGGGAGGCGCGTCGCGAGACGCTATGCGGCGTCACCGTGCGCCTTGCGGCGCAGAACGGTGCTCTTCCAGTACGGCGGCCCTCGGTTGGGAGAGCGTGCTGGGACGTCGGTCGGCTCGCCGAGCGCGGAGAGGAAGCGGGTGATGTTCCTTGGCTCGATCACCAGGGCGACGAGCTTCATCCGCCCCTTGCAAGCTGGGCACTCGAGGACATCGATCGCAAATGTGCGGCGCAAGAGCTTGGCGCGGTTTGTCGACCGCCCGATAGCCGCCACGCTTGCGTTTCGGAGCGGCGTCATCGTCCGCCTTCGTAGGCTCTTCTGGCTTCGCAGGGCGCGGTCCGATGCGCTTGCGCGCCAACGTGGGCGACTTGCCGAGGCGAGCACGCCAGCGTACTTGCGGTGTGAAAGCGCGGCGGCGGGACGCTGGCCGCGAGGCGGCACAGGAGCGAGAGCGGATCCATGTCCACCGCGACAGTCCCGTCAGCGAAGGCGCGCTTGAGCGAGAGCCGCACCAGGCCGTCCTGCTGCGGCTCGACGCGCTCCTTTGCGATCGGGGGTCGCAGCACGTAACGCAGCAGCGCCTCCCTCGCCGCGGCATGGTGCGCACCGGCGCGCGTCTCGGGCGGCGCCGGGAACGACGTGCTGGTGGGCGACGGTGGGGACGACTTGCTCAACGGCGACGCGGGCAGCGACACCTTCATGGAGAGCGGGGTGGATGATGCCTACGACTCCGGGAGCATCCAGCGCGGGGCGGGAGGCGACACGCTGAACGGCGGCACGCCGACGACGGGTACGCTGGATCGCGCCGACTATGGACAGCGCAGCGCCGATTTGACGATCACCCTCTGCACCGACCCTACCAAGCCGAAGGGGGGCTCGACCGCGCACTCGCAGTGCACGGACGCCGACGGCGCGAGCGAATCAGACAGCGTGGTGAACGTGCAGCATTTGCTCGGCGGCTCCGGTGACGACACCTTGAGTGGTCACGCGGGCGACGAGACCATCGAGGGTGGGGGCGGTAATGACATCATCTCCGGCGGCGCCGGCAACGACCGATTGTTCGGCGACGGCGGGGACGACCAGCTCTTCGGCGATGGCGGAGACGACTACCTCGACGGCGTCGCGGGGACGGACACGCTCGATGGCGACCGACTCACCAACGGCGCCGACGGCGACGTGTGCCTCGTAGAGGCCGCCGACTCCGCCGCCAACTGCGAGCTTTGACGGCGTCGCCCGGCGACCGCCTCCCCATCGTCGTTGCGCCCGACGCAGTCCTCGACTCGAAATCAGAATTGCGTGATGAATTTCCACGCCTCGGGGGCGTTCCAGCTCGTCGATTGCCCGGGGTCCTTCGGCTCCCAGCCGTGCGGGCCGTCGAACACGCAGTACTTGGTGGGGTGACCTGCGGAGCAGCCCTTGTACTCGGTACACGTGTGGGGCTGGCCAGCTGCCGGGAAGGTGGTCGCCGACGGCTCCTCCATGCAGCCGTTGACCTTCGCGAATTCGGCTTGTTTGACGCGACCGCTGGTCGGCAGGGGGGGGCCGCTGCTGTCACCGCTGGCTTGCGACGCGTAGTAGGCGATCGGCTTGGTCAACGTCGCCGTGCAGGAGCCCGTGAGATCTGCCCCCGAAAAGAAGGCGACGCCTCGGAACACGTCCGCGCGGGTGCAGGCGAGAGCCAACGACATCGCTCCCCCGAAGCTGAAGCCGGTGGCGAAGATCCGAGTTTTGTCGATGCAGAGATCTCCCTCGAGCTCCTCCAGGATCGCGTCCGTCAGCTCCACGTCCGACTTGCTCCAGGAACCGGCGCCGTTCGCGGCGTCCGGCGCGACGAAGATGGTGGTAGCTCCAGTGTCGAGCGTCGCCATCGTGAAGTAGTTCCGGTTCGCCACCGACATGGCGGAGGAGCCGGACTCCGCGAAGGCGAACACGAGCCGATACGGCTTGTCCTTGTCGTAATCGCTCGGCACGCGAAGGATGTACTTGCGAGAGGCGCCGCCGAACGAGATGTCGATCGTGCCGTTTTGCAGAGTCTTCGCTTTGCCGCAGCCAGCGCTCTTGACCGCGTCCGTCCCGGTCGCGCCGCCTGCGCTGCCGCCGCTGCCGCCGGCTTGACCGCCACCACCGCTCGCCCCCCCCATGCCCGCGCCACTCGCGCTGCCGCCCGCGCCGCCGGAATCGGAGCCACCCGACGCGGCGCCGGCGCCGCCTGCGGCCGCTCCGCCCGCGCCCGCGGAGCCGGGCTGGCCACCGCCCGCGGTGCTGCCCGCGCTCGCGGCGTTACCACCGGCGCCCGCCTGCGCTTGGCCGCCCGCGCCTGCGACCCCCGGTTCTTCCGACGGAGGGGTGCTGCTCGACGAACAAGCAACACCCGAGAGTGAGAACAGGGCGAGGACCAGGGAGGAGCAACGGGCGCTTGTCATCGGTAACTCCGCGCGCGCGAAGGGCGCGACTGGGACTCGACCCTAGCTCATGGCCTCCCGACCAGCAATGGATTGAGGCGCGCCGATTCAGTTGTGAAGCAACAGCTTAAAATAGGCGCGTCACCATACCGGCCGCGACCGTATCGTTCGGCGCGTAGGTAAAAGAAGCCGGGCGCGTAGGTAAAAGAAGCCGGGCGCGTAGGTAAAAGAAGCCGGGCGCGTAGGTAAAAGAAGCCGGGCGCGTAGGTAAGAGGCGGCGCGTAGGTAAAAGAAGCCGGAGCGCGTAGGTAAAAGAAGCCGGAGCGCAGCGCGAAGAAGTGTAACGCAGCAGCGCGTAGGTAAAAGAAGCCGGATCGCAGCGCGAAGAAGCGTAGCGCAGCAAACCGAAAGGGTGGGACCGCGAGCGTCGTGATGGCTCGGTCCTGGGTCGAAAGAGCGTGGTCCGGGCGGCGCCGAGCGCGCTACGGGGCGCATCGGCGTGCCGTGGGCACACGAGTCCGTCCGGGCGTTGGTCTGGCCCGAGAGGCGCGTCGCGAGACGCTATGCGGCGTCACCGGGCGCCTTGCGGCGCAGAACGGTGCTCTTCCAGTACGGCGGCCCTCGGTTGGGAGAGCGTGCTGGAACATCGGTCGGCTCGCCGAGCGCGGAGAGAAAGCGGGTGATGTTCGTTGGCTCGGTCACCAGGGCGACGAGCTTCATCCGCCTCTTGCAAGCTGGGCACTCGAGGACATCGATCGCAAATGTGCGGCGCAAGAGCTCGGCCCACGGTCGATAGCCGCCACGCTTGCGTTTCGGAGCGGCGTCATCGTCCGCCTTCGTAGGCTCTTCTGGCTTCGCAGGGCGCGGTCCGATGCGCTTGCGCGCCAACGTGGGCGACTTGCCGAGGCGAGCACGCCAGCGTACTTGACGGTGTGAAAGCGCGGCGGCGGGACGCTGGCCGCGAGGCGGCACAGGAGCGAGAGCGGATCCATGTCCACCGCGACAGTCCCGTCAGCGAAGGCGCGCTTGAGCGAGAGCCGCACCAGGCCGTCCTGCTGCGGCTCGACGCGCTCCTTTGCGATCGGGGGTCGCAGCACGTAACGCAGCAGCGCCTCCCTCGCCGCGGCATGGTGCGCACCGGCGCGCGTCGCTGCGTGCAAGGTGAAGCCATCGAGCGCAGCGCACAGCGGCTTGTCGTACGCGAGCGCGCTCGGACAATACGACGAGAGTCCGCGGAGCCATTGCGGGCCGGCGGGCGGCTCTCGTCCCGAGACGGCGGAGGCACAGAGCGCGGCCTCGGGCTCGTCGTCCTCCTCGACGTCGTGCTCGATCTCGAGATGCCCGTGCCGCCGGAGCTAACGGAGCATCCGCCCGACGGCGTGCTCTAGGACCTGACCGACCTCGCGCGTTCGCAGGTGACCGAGTTCGTTCCACACGAGCTCGGTGCCGTCTTCGTGATAAGCCCCGTCGAGGAAGACCACGTGCAGATGCGGATTGAGCTGCATGTCGCCGGACGTGCGTTGCACGACGGTCACCGCGCCGCTCTTGACCGCGCCGCACGCGCCTCGGCGCGCGGCGTGCTTTTCGTAGAACCGCTCCACGCTCTCGACGAAGATGCGGGTCAGCACGCCGAACAACGCCCCGTCCTGGGCGAGCCTGCGCCGCCACGGAAACGGAAACGTCAACACCCACTGTCGGAACGCCACCTCGGGCAGGACGTCCTCGATCAGGTTCGCCGCCGTGGCACACATGCGTCGGCCCAGACACGACGGGCAGAAACCGCGTCCTTTACAGCTGAAGGCCACCAGCCGACTCTCTTCGCAGCGCTCGCACCGGAGCCGCGCGAACCCGCGGCAGAGCAGCCCGCAGTCGAGGTAGGCTTCGAGCTCCTTCTTCGCGTGCTTGGGTATCCGGACGGCGATGGCGCCGTCGTCGATGGCCCCGTACAGCGTCTCCACGTTGTCGCGCACGATCTCGTAGAGCGTCGTCTTCTCGGGACGACGGCGCTCGTAGACGACGCCCGTGGTGCGAGCCACGCTGGCCACACGGCGCCGACACCGCACGCCGCACGGCACGCGGTGAGGGCGCGTTTTCGCCGCGAATTTCGACAACCCGCCGGGCTATCGCCCATGGCGGCGCCATGGCGGAGTGGCGGGCCGGGGGCCGGCGGGCCGCGACGCTCGCTGCCGCGGCGGCGGAGGCGCTCGCCGAGCCCCCCGGCTCGCGCTCGATATGTCGGCGCGCGAGAACGTAGAGCGCGAGCGCGCAGCGTTGCAGGAGGAGAGCATCCGGGTGCAGCAGAGCCGGCTAGCGGAGCTGTCCACGCCGATGATCCCGATCACCGAGCAGGTGTGTTACCGAACTGGCTAGATGATGGTCCTGGGCCCTTTTTCGCTCGCGCTGGTTGATGGCCATCCGGTGCCCGGAGCCCCCGCCTGAGGCTCCGTTCGCCCATCGCCCGCACGGGACGGTCGCCGGAGCGCGGAGGGCGGGTCAAGGGCGGCGTAGTCGCCGCGCCCCGGCGCGGGCACCCTTGACGCGCCTGAGCACTCCGGCAGCCACGGCCGCGGGATGCGCCGACCATCACGGCCGTGACCGGGAGCGCTCACCCCCGCGATGGCCATCGAACAGCCTGCGCGATCGAGCATCAACCATCGTGAGCGTCAACAAGGTGATGGTCATGCCTCGGGACCATGGATGAGCAGCGTGCCAGGCACGTGCTTGAATCTGCGCTCTCTGGCGCCGAGGCGCATGGTGCGCGTGCCGCCTCCGTGCCAGCATGCAGGAGCCTGTTCGCCACTCGTTTTCCCACCGCTCCCCGTGGCGTCCGCAGTTCCGCCATGGCATCGCCATGCAGCATCGCGGCGAGAGGGTCGTCGCCTGCGCACGCCGCCGCGCTTGCCTCCCGGCACAGGCCTGCTGCCTGCCGGCATCATTTTCCGGATGCCTCCGGGGCGCTTCGGCACGCAACCGCAGCGCGCGGGCGATCCCAGTAGAGCCTGCGGGCACTGGCGAGCGGCAAGGCTCCGGCAGCGAGTCGACGCGAGCGGCGGGCTCGACGTTCGGCCCAAGCTTGCTCACCCCTCCGGTGCCACCGGCAGCCCGAGCAGCCGACCGATCGTCTCGTGAACGACCCGGGCCGCCACCTCGTCCCCGAGGGCGACGGCGCGGCTCAGGGTGCTGGCCAGCGAGGCGACCACGGCCGCCCGAGGCGACGGATCGGTCACGGCGAGCGCCCCAGGCCCTGGGCTTGACAATTGGACCAAGCCGCTTCGCGGCAGCTCCTGTCCCTGCTGAGGTCGACCGCGACGACGACCGCGATCGCGAGACGACACCGCCCTCGCGCCCCGCGTAGCCTCCACGAGACCTTGGGAGCCATGGACCTGGTGGCGGCGCTCGGGGCCGCGAGCTAGCGCGATGCGGACGAGGTGCAGGAGCTCGGCGTGAGGCTCAAGAAGCTGCTGCGGGCCCTGCTCCGTTAAGCATTGCGGATACCGAGCCGAGGTTTCCTGCCGCGGCTCGGATCCTTGTCTTCGCTGCGGTTGTCACGGCGGTCATTGCTGCCGCAGCGCGACTTTTGCCGGTATTCACTGCGAAAAAAAGCGCCCGGCGCCGCGCAGGACTCGCCGCCCGCCGCCTCATTCCCTGCCCACCCTGCCGTTCGCGACGCCCCTGCCCGGGCGCCGCGTTCACCAGGAGGGCAGCGATGGGACAGCTCCGCGATCGAATGGCCGAAGACCTGAAGCTGCGGCGATACAAGCCGTCGACATGCGACAATTACCTCCGCTGCGCACGGGCCTTCGTAGCCTACCACCGCAAGCCGCCGCAGCAGATGGGTCTCGACGAGGTGCGCGCGTTTTTGCTCTACCTCGCCGAGCAGCGAAAGATCGCGGAGGCGACGCAGCACCAGTACGTGGCGGCGATCAAGTTCCTCTACGCCACCACGCTCGGGCGTCCGGAGGTCGCCGTCGCGATCCCCTGGCCGAAGGTACCCCAGAAGCTGCCGCCGGTCCTCAGCGGCACCGAGGTCGAGGCGCTGCTCAACGCGATCGGCTCGGTCAAGCAGCGCACGATCGTCCTGACGGCGTACGGCGCCGGTCTGCGGATCGATGAGGTCTGCTCGCTGCGGGTCGAGGACGTCGACAGCAAGCGCAACCTCATCCACGTCCGCAATGGCAAGCTCGGGCGTGATCGGTACGTGATGCTCAGCGCCCCCGTGCTGACCGCGCTGCGCATCTACTGGCGGGCGGAGAGACCCGCTGGACCGGAGCTGTTCCCGGGTCGCAAGCAGGGCTCGGTCATCTCGCACGAGGCGGTGCGCAACGCGCTGCGCGAGGCGGCGAGGCGCTGCAAGCTGCACAAGCGCGTCACCCCGCACGTGCTGCGGCACAGCTTCGCCACCCACCTGCTCGAGCTCGGCACCGACATCCGCGTCATCCAGGCCCTGCTCGGCCATCGCTCCATCCGCACCACCGTCCGCTACGTCCGCGTCAGCCAGGCTCACGTCGGTCGCACCCGCAGCCCGGTCGAGGTGCTCGGCACCCAGGAGGCCAAGAAGAAGCTCGGCTGAGGTCGCGTGCACCCGCATCGCCTGGCGCCGCGGCCCGCGGCGACGGGTAGGCCTCGTCTCGAGGTCGCGGATATCGTCCGCGCCCACGGCGAGGCCTACCTGCGCGCCCACGCCGTCTCCACCGCCCAGCGCAAGGTCCTGCGCGACATCGCCGCGTGCAGGACCGCGGTGCTGGGCGGCCATGTCGACGTGTGCACGGGCTGCGGCCACGAGCAGCCCTCGTACAACTCCTGCCGCAACCGCCACTGTCCCAAGTGCCAGAGCCTCAGCCAGGCCAGGTGGATCGCCGAGCGGCAGCAGCGCATCCTGCCGACGCACTACTTCCACGTCGTCTTCACGCTCCCGGCCGAGCTGCGCCCGCTGGCGCTCGTCAACCCGCAGACGGTCTTCGATCTGCTCTTCCAGTGCGGCTCGCAGACCCTGCTCACCCTCGGCCGCGATCCCAGGCGGCTCGGCGCCGACATCGGTGTCACCGCCGTGCTGCACACCTGGAGCCGCAATCTCAGCTTCCATCCGCACCTGCACTGCATCGTCACGGGCGGTGGGCTCTCGCTCGACGGCTCGCGCTGGATCGAGGGGCGGAGCGGCTACCTCTTCCCTGTGCAGGTCCTCGGCAAGCTCTTCCGCGGCAAGTTGCTCGCCGCGCTTCGGCAGGCCTATGACGCCGGAGAGCTCGACCTGACCGGCGGGGCCGCCGCGCTGGCCAACCCCGCTGCCTTCGCTGCGCTGCTCAAGACGCTCTACCGCAAGCCCTGGGTGGTGTACGCCAAGCCGCCCTTCGCTGGGCCCGAGCAGGTCTTTGCTTACCTCGGTCGCTATACCCACCGTGTCGGGCTGTCCAATCACCGGCTGCGGTGGATGGATGAGCGCGGCGTGTGCTTCCGGACCCGCGGAGACAAGACCGTGACGCTCTCCGCAGAGGAGTTTCTGCGTCGCTTCCTGATGCACGTGCTGCCTCATCGCTTCGTGAAGATCCGACACTTCGGCTTGATGGCTGCGTGTCACGCCACCACCACGCTCGAGGTGGCACGCACGAGGATCATGGCGGCGCGAGACGCAGGGCAGCGCGCTGTCGGGGGAGATGAGCACCGGGAAGGCAGCTCTCACGAGCCCTCTCCGCGCCACGTCGTCAAGGTCGACTGGTGTACGCTGCTCGCCGCGCTCACGGGGGTCGACCTGTCCATCTGTCCTCGCTGCGGTCAGGCTGCGATGGCTCGCCGCCCGCTGCCGTCGTGCGTCATCGCCTCCTCCGCTGCTCCTCCGGACACGTCATGAGCATCGCTGGCCTGGGCAGAAGCGACAGCACCACCTCCGTTGCGCGGCGGTCAGGCATCGATCCGCCTTCTGCGCCGTCCACGTCGGCGGCCTGCGTGCTGCTGGGCCTCCGTCGGCGCCGTGCTCTGCCTCGGCGCGTCTGCGCCCAACGTCGTGGCGGCGGGATGCACCACGCGTGCGAGCCCCGCCGCGCCCGCCTTCTGCGGCCTTCTCGGGCAGGATCTCCATAGGCCTCGCGACCGCCTCGCCCGGCCGCGAACCGGCCCGGTCCAACCCGACGTTTACGGGACTGCGCCGGGACCTCGCCGCCGCTGCTGCTCGGGCGCAGTCCCGCAAACGCCTATTCATTGGGCCCGGGTTGGGCCCATGCCCCATGAGGGGGTGCGATCCGTCGTCACGCCCTCCCCAGATGCCCGGGGATGCGACGGATCGCGACGGTTCGCCACCGCGGAACAGTCCCGCCAGGAATTCCCGGTCGGAGAGGAGCGGTCGCCAGAAAGATTAGTGGTTCCGGTGGCTTCCGGCCGTTTCGCCGCCGAGGGCGGCTCCGACGTGGCCCAACGGGCCGCCCTCCGTCGCCGCGTCGTCCGCTGTCGAGGGGACCGGGGCATCATCGGTCGGGGTCGGCGCCTGACTCGACAGCGCGGCGCCGAAGGAGCCACCGTCGCTCGCCGCCCCGGCATCCGGTCCCACCAACTTGGCACCCACCGGGAGGGGCGTCATGCGGGGAGTCTGCTCCGTGCTCACCCCCGGATGTCGTGAGCGGCTATATCGAAGGACCGCGTTCCCTCCACAGCCTGCGGGGCGAGGCTATCCGGAGGCGCGCCGGGCGCCGCCGGGCGAGCGCGGGCGCAGGCCGCTCTTCGCCGCCCGCTTCGGCTTCGGCGCGTCCGCTCGCGGGAGGAGATTTTCCCCTCCCCACGCCATCACCGCGTCGATGAAGGCGCGGAGCTGCGGCGGCATGAACTCCCGCTCCACGTAGACCACCGCGATGTGCGAGTCCGCCTGGATCGCGCCTGGCAGCACGTGCAGGAGGGCGCCGCTCTCGAGGTGAGGGCGCACGATCTGCTGCGGCAAGAGCGCGATGCCGAGGCCCTGGAGCGCGGCGTCGCAGAGCAGGAGGAGGTCGTTCGTGAAGAGCGCGCCCTCGACCTGGAACTTACCGTTGGAGGACGGCCAGTGCGTCTGCGGGAGCTCCCCCCGGGCGAAGCCCATCATGCAGCGGTGGCTCCGCAGATCACGGCGCGTGCGCGGCGTGCCGCGGGCCTCGAGGTACGCGGGCGAGGCGACCGCGAGGAGCGGCATGCGCGCCAGCGTCCGGGCGACGAGGCCGGGCTCGAGCGCGCTGCTCGCGCGGAGCGCGACGTCGTAGCCGCCGCGCTGGAGGTCGACGTGCTGGGTCGTGCTGTGGACGTGGAGGCGGACCTCGGGGTAGCGCCGCGCAAAATCGCAGATCATCGCGTTGAAGCTCGTGTCCACCATCGGCGGCACCGAGACGCGCAGCTCGCCGCGCACGGCGCCGTCGGCCTTGCGCACGCTCGCCTCGGCGTGGTGGACGGCGTCGAGCACGACGCGGGCGTGGCGGTGGAGCGCCTCGCCCGCGTCGGTGGGGGCGAGGCTGCGCGTCGTCCGGCGGAGCAAGCGCACGCCGAGCCGCTCCTCCAGCCGCGCGAGGCGGCGGCTGATGGTGGCGCGAGGGACGCCGAGCTCGGCTGCGGCGCGGGACAGCGATCCGGCCTCCACGGTCTTCGAGAAGGCGAGGAGCTCGGAGGTCTCGAGGGGTTCGTCCATTTGGATCAAATCCTGGCAGGTGCTTCCAACTGTCGATGCATTGTTACAGGCGTGTCCAGGCCTCAGAATGCCCGCTCATGAACGACAAGGCACGCACCATCGGTTACTGGATCGCGACGAGCCTCCTCGGCTTCGCCTTCGCCGCAGGCGGGCTCGCCGATCTCTCTGGCTCCCCTCAAGTCCTCGAGGGCATGGCGCACCTCGGCTACCCGGCCTACTTCGCCACCCTCCTCGGCGTATGGAAGGTGCTCGGCGCCGTCGCCCTTTTCGCCCCGCGCTTCCCGCGCCTCAAGGAGTGGGCGTACGCCGGCATCTTCTTCGATCTCACCGGCGCCGCCGCCTCCCACGCCGCCGTGGGCGACGGCGCCGGCAAGGTGATCACGCCCCTCTTCCTCGTCGCCGTCGCCGCCGCCTCCTGGGCGCTGCGCCCCGAGCGCTGCAGGCTCGCGAGCGCCCCGAAGCCCGAGACCGAAGCCGGCGTCGGCGAGCACGCGCTCGCGACCTGAGGCGGGATCTCACGGAACGACTCGCCCCACCTCACCCACGTACCACCGAGCAAGCATCATGAGCGACCAACTCCTCCAGCAAGTCCTCCTCGAAGCACGCACCCACAACGGCTGGCTCGCCGAGCCCATCGACGACGCGACCCTGCACCGCCTCTACGAGGCCCTGCGCCTCGGCCCGACCGCGGCCAACAGCGTGCCGGCGCGGCTCGTCTTCGTAAAGAGCCCTGAGGCCAAGCAGCGCCTGCGCCCCTGCCTCGCGGAGGGCAACGTCGAGAAGACCATGAGCGCGCCCGTCACCGCGATCATCGCTTACGACACGCGCTTTCACGAGAAGATGCCGAAGCTCTTCCCGGCGCGCCCGACGATGGGCGAGGCCCTCGCCGGGATGCCGCCGGAGCAGCGCGACTTCTTTCTCCTCCAGAACGCCTCGCTCCAGGCCGGCTACCTGATCCTCGCGGCCCGCGCGCTCGGGCTCGACTGCGGGCCGATGGGCGGCTTCGACCGGGAGAAGGTCGACGCCGCGTTCTTCGCCGACGTGCCGTGGAGATCGATCCTCCTCATCAACCTGGGCCACGGCGATCCGGCGAAGCTCTACCCGCGCAACCCCCGCCTCGATTTCGAAGAGGCCTGCCGTATCGCGTAGTCGACCGGTCCCCGCCGGAAAGCAGACGGAGGCCGGCACATCCCCGGATCAAGCCGCGCCCCTTCGGACCAGGGCCCGCAGGCGCGGCGAGAGGGCGCGGCCCGAGAAAAAGTGGTCGCGGAACCAGCGCTGCGCCGGGTCGTCGTCGTGGCGCTGCGACCACACGGCGACGACCTGGGCGGCGGGCAGCTCGAAGGGAGGCGCGAACACCCGAGGCCCGAAGCGCTCGCGGGCGCGCTGGGCGACGCTGCTCGGGATCGTGCAGAGGACGAGCCGCGCAGCGCGGCCGGGTGGTGGGGGCATTTGCCCAGAGAGATGTCATATGAAGGCGGGAAGGTGGGAAGATCATTGATGATTTTCTTCCCGCCTTCCCGCCTTCATGTTCAAATGACCCCACCACCCGCGGCCGACGCCCACGCCCGCGCGGTCGGCCTGGTGATGCCGCCGATCCACACCAGCGTGGAGCGCTGGTGCGACTACCTGGTGACGACGCGCTTCGGCGCCACACCCGGGAATGCGCCCGGCCGCCGGCCGGCGTCCTCCCGTCCTCCGTCGCCTGATCTGCGATCGGGGCCGCCGCCGGCCCGGAGCGGAGCGCCCGTGAAGCGCGCGCACGACGTCGGGTGAAAGTGCCCACGCGCGTCGGTCATCCGTCTTGTTTTCGTCGAGCACCACGGCGCCGCGCTCGAGATCGAGATCGGACGGCTCCAGCGACCCGGGGGACCAAGGTAAGATTCAGACGGCTTGGCGCGGCGGCGGTCCGGTCCGGGCCGCGGCGGCGTCTGCGTGTCATGCTGGCCCAGACACCGCGCCAAGGCACGCTCCCTCTTGCCGGTCGTGCCCAGGCCCATGTTGCCGCGAAAGGAGCTCCGAACCCTACCTCGCTTGACGACGTGCTGTTCCAGCCACCGCGTCGCGCGGCGACACCGCCGCGGTGGCTCGCTTCCATCCCACCAAGGAGCGTTCATGCGACTGTCATTATCTTCGGCACATTGCGTCCTCGCCTTGGTCACCGGGCTCACGGGCATGGTCGGGTGCTCGGACGACCGTGGTCCCGGCAGCAGCGCGCCCGACGCGGGCGCGCCCGGCGATCCCGACGCTGGCGCGCCCGACGGCAGCCCGCCCTCCTCCGCGACGTTCGGTCCACTCGGCGATCGGCCGGATCTGCCCGTCGACGGGCGGCTCACCATCGACGGCCTGCTCTCTGCCGTCGATGTCGTCCAGGACAGGGACGGTAGGCCCCATATCTATGCCGAGGACCTCGTGGACGCGATGCGCGTCGAAGGGTATCTGACGGCGCGCGACCGCGCGCTTCAGCTCGAGATCTTGCGGCGCACCGCCCAGGGGAGGCTCGCAGAGCTCTTCGGCGACCTCGATCCCACCACCATCGATCAGGACATCGCTCTTCGCCATGTAGGGCTCGGTCGGATCGCCAGGGCCCAGTACGACGCGCTCCCCGAGGGGGAGCTCCGCCAGATGCTCGACGCGTACGCGGACGGGGTGACCCAGGTGTTCAGGAAGATCCGCTCCGGGGACATCCTCCTCCCCGGAGGCGCGACGGGGATACCCGTCAAGGCGTTCACCGACTGGAGCGGCGTCGACTCGCTCGTGATCAGCCGCTTCCAGAGCTACCTCCTGTCGTTCGACGCCGAGCTGGACATCACCATGCAGCAGTTCTTCGACGCCGCCCGGACGACGTTCGCGTCGAGCAGCGCCGATCCGCTCGCGCAGAAGCGCGCCGGCTTCGAGCGGGACTTCCTGAGGTTCGCCCCCTCCGAGCCCGCGGTGACCAGCAGCGGCTATCCCGCCTCCCCGGCGCGGGAGAAGGCACAAACGGCGGAGGGCAAGGCGGCGAAGAGAGCGTCTCGCGCGCGACGACCGGGCCGCGCCGCGCCGGGCCGCGCGAAGCTCATTTCGTCGCTGACCGGCTACCTGAGCGCGGTCCAGCGCGCCAGGAGCAAGGTCGCCCCGGAGGGCTTCGGCTCGAACAACTGGGCCATCCACGCGAGCCGGAGCGCGACGGGGCACGCGCTCGTGGCCAGCGATCCCCACCTGTCGCTGAGCGCGCCGGCCGTCTGGTATGCCGTCTCGATCCATGTCACCGCGCCCGAGGGCAAGGACGCGAGCCGCGATGTTCACGTCGGGGGCGTCACCTTCCCCGGGATTCCGGGGATCATCCTGGGCCACAACGAGCACGTCGGGTGGGGAGCGACGGTCGCGATGTACGATGTCACCGATGTCTATGCCGAGAAGCTCACGCCCGACGGCAAGGCCGTGCTCTTCAAGGGCAATCCAGTGCCCCTCCAGACGGTCGAGGAGGTCATCGCGATCGCTGGCAGGGAGCCCTATACTTACCGTGTCCCGATCGTGCCCCATCACGGCCCGCTCCTGCCGACCATCGTCGACCACGCGGTGGTGGATCCGGACCCGGCCGTGGGGGCGCTCAGCGTCCGCTGGACGGGGCTTGAGCCGACGAAGGAGCTGGAGGCCATCTTCGGCCTGCTGCGCGCTCGCTCGGTCGATGATGCGCAGGAGTCGCTCTCGAAATTCAGCGTCGGCGCGCAGAACTGGGTGATGGGCGACGCCGCGGGCGACATCCTCTGGACGACGCACGCGGCGATCCCGACGCGGTCTCGCGAGGCGTTCGCCTGGGACGCGGCCACCTATACGGGCGTCCTCCCCTGCATGGTGCTCCCCGGCGACGGGACGGCGGAGTGGACCGGGACGCTCCCCGAGCACCTCATCCCCCGGGCGAAGAACCCGCCGGCGGGATACATCGCCACGGCGAACAACGACCCCATCGGGGACTCCCTGGACAACGATCCATCGAACGGCGCGCTCCCCGACGGCACCCCCATGTACCTGGGGTGCAGCTTCGACATCGGGTTTCGCGAGGGCCGCATCCAGGAGCGGATCGATGCCCACGAGGGACCTCTGTCGCCGGAGGATTGCGCGGCGATCCAGGGCGACATCAAGTCTGCGCTCGGCGCGAGGCTCGTGCCTCACCTCCTCCGCGCCGTGGACCGCGCCGACGAGGAGCGCGCGACGCCCGGTACTCACGCCGATCTGAGCGCGCTCGTCGCGGACGCCACAGCCGACGACCTGCAGCGCCTCGCCGCCCTGCGGGCGCTCCTCGACGGCTGGGGCAGGGAGGCGGACTACAAGGCGGCCGCCGGCATCGATCTCGATACCGCCATGCCGCTCGCGGACGAGGGCGATGGCCCCGGCGCGATCGACGCCCGCGCCTCGGAGGCGACCTTGGTCTTCAACCTCTGGCTCGTCCGGGTGGTGCGCCGGGTGCTGGGCGACGAGCTCGGCCAGATGGGCTTCTCGTCGTTCTCCCGGGAGCTGTCGGCGAAGGCGCTCCTCCACCTGTTCTCCGCCGATCGGGAGCAGCTCGCCACCTTCGATCCGGCCGTGCAGGACAGCACGCTGTGGGACGAAATGGGCACGCCAGCGGTCGAGTCCAGGGACGAGCGCGTGCTGCGCGCCCTGCTCGACGTCCTCGCCTGGCTCGATCGACAGGGCGGCTCCGGGGCTGCGGCGCCCCGCTGGGGCGCCTTTCACACGGTCACCTTCGACGCGCTCGTCCCCCTCTTCAGCAGCCTCAGCATCCCTCCGTCGAGCGATCCCCTCTGGAGCGGCGGCTTTCCGCGCGGCGGCGACGAGTTCGCGGTGGACTCCTCGGATTATCGCCTCTCGTGGGCGCTCGACGAATCACCGGATTTCCGGTACGTCCACGGCCCGTCGCAACGGCTCGTCGTGGAGCTCGACCCGGCGGGGCCGAAGGCGTGGAACGCCATTCCCGGAGGCAATGTCTGGGACGCCGAGAGCCCACATTTCCGCGATCAGGCGGAGCTCTGGCGAAAGAACCAGACGCGCCTGGTGCCGTTCCTGCTCCCCGACGTGATCCAGGCGAAGGAGTCGCGCACGGTGGTCGAGGCGCCGTAGCCGGCGCGTCCTCCGAGGTCCACCCCGGGCCGGTATCTGTCACGTGACGATCCGAGCACGCGATCGAAGCGATGCCTCGGGTGTCGTCGATCATCGTTCACGTCGCCGGTCGCGAGCGCCACGGCGTTGGAGCCGCTGTTGTACGTTATGTCAACTGCCGGTCGTTGGCGGGAAACTCTTGACAGATCGGCATGCCTTTGCGCGGGCTATCTGTATCGTCCTGCCCGTCGTCAACGGTCGCCGCGCCGAGGTGGAGGCGGACGGGGAAGCCGTCGACCTGCGCGCGTGACGCGGGCGCTCCCCTGCGCGAGGTCGTCCACCGCGGTGGACATCGGGGATCACGCGTCCGGTCGTCGGCCGTCGCCGATGTAGAGCGGCTCGTCGTCGGGCCGAAGCTCGATCGGCGGCGGCGACGCGCGATGGCCGTCCCGCTCGTCGTTCGCGTCGAGCCCGATCGAGACGGCGGCGGTGCCCGCGACGAGCACGGGCTGCCCCACCTCGATGACCGTCTCCCGATAGCGCACCGCGCCGTGAAAGCCGGCGAAGAACGACGCGCGCTCGAGGCCGTAGCGCTTGCGAAAGGCGTCGACGTGGTCGGCGGCGTCCGGGGGCGGCTCGGCGTCCGCGAGGTCGAAGCGCACATGGCCGCTCGGGCGGACGAGCGCCTGGCCCGTGCCGTCGTCGAGGGCGAAGTCGGGGGCCCACTCGGCGTCGTCGTCGACGACCCAAACGAAGCCCAGGTTGTTGAGGCCGAAGCCGCCCTTGCGCTCCTGCCGCCAGCGTACGACCCGGAAGGCGACGCACGGGCGCCCGCTGAAGGGCGAAACGAGCGGCTCGCCGACGGGCATCGCTCGGCCCCTCGCGGCGGCAAAGCGGGCTGGCCGCAGCTGCGCGATCGATTCGACGCACGCCCGGCGCAGGCGCTCTCGCCCGGCGCGCCGCAGCGCCCATCGAAGCCCGGCCCCGCCGAGGCCGAGCGTCAGCGCGACCCCCAGCGCGGAGAGGAGCACGGCTTCCACGAGGACATGATCGCTCAGAGGGCCTCGCCCGGCCAGGGCGACGCTCGTTCGCGCGAGGCGGCCGACGGGAGCCGCGCCGGGGTATCGTCGCCGCCCATGCGCGATCGCCAGCAGGTGTGGCGCCAGACGCGGGCCCGGCTGCACCCGGAGCGCATCGCCCGGCGGGAGGACGCGCTCGCACGAGCGAGCATGCCGATCGAGGGCTCCCTCGGGCAGCTCGACGAGACCGGCCTCCGGCGGCTGCTCCAGCGCTTCTCGCCCGCGCCATGCTCACCCTCCGGCAACTCGAGCTGGCGCGGGCGCCTCGCTCTGGAAAAGAGGCTGCCGTGGATCGCAGTGGAAGTACGTGCCGTAGCGTAGAAGGCGGCGGGGTTAGCCGCCTTATGCCCCGATATAGGCCGCCAGCTCGTCAGGCTTTCCCATGGGAAAGGCTTCCTTCAAATAGTCGAGGAAGGCGGACACACGAGCGCTCAGCAGCCGCCGGGACGGATAGAGCGTCCACACGGCGATGTCTGGGCCGTCCACATCGCCCCAATGCACCAGAGTTCCAGCGGCCAGATCGCGACTTACAAGTGAAATGGGGAGGCGCCCGGCGCCGACGCCCGCTCGGACGGCATCGCGGACCATGAAGAGCGACGATAGGCGCAGGACTGGATCAACCACGATGCGCGATCTTCCGGCTGGCGCCACGACATCCCAGGCTGCAGTCCGGTCGCCTGCCCCCCGCACTACAGCCGGAACAGCGAGATTGTCCGCCGGTCGAGCGAGGCCCGGGCTCGCGACGACCACCAGCCGATCGCGCAGCAAGATTCGTCCGACAAGGCTTTCATCCGGATCCGGATTGACCCGGATCACCAGGTCGTAACCTTCCTCCACCATGTCGACGGTCCGATCTTCCGTCGTGACCTCAAGCCGGACCTCCGGATATTTCAGCGCGAACCCGGCCGCAAGCTTGCCCATCGCGGCCTGCGAGAAGAGCAAAGGCGCGCTGATTCGTAACTTGCCTCGCGGCCGATCCCCACCCGAGGCGATCGCTGCCGCAGTCTCGTCGAGCTCGGTAAGCAATGCCCCCGTTCGCTCAAACAGCGCCCGTCCTTCCTCGGTGAGCTTCAGCGTGCGCCCCCCGCGCTCGAAGAGACGCAGGTCGAGGGCGGCCTCCAGCTCCGCGACCCGGCGGGACAGGGTCGCTTTCGGGCGCCCCGCGGCGCGTGCGGCTCGTCCGAAGCCTCCGTGTCGGGCGACGAGGCTGAAATCAGCGAGAGCAAGCAGATCCATGCGTTCCACCGGTGAGACGGTCTGTCTCAGAATAACGTCTATCGGCGCGAATGTAAACCACTAATTTACAGGGTGTCTTTGGACCCCAACCAGAGTGATCCCCATGTCCATCCTCGTCACCGGCGCGACCGGCACGGTCGGCCGCCAAGTTGTCGAACAGCTCGCGAAGCGCGGCGCCGACGTGCGCGCTCTCGTCCGCGATCCCACCAAAGCCAACTTCCCGGCGGGCGTCGCCGTCGCGCAGGGCGACCTGCTCGACGTCGACTCGCTGCGGAGCGCCTTCTCGGGCGTCTCCACACTCTTCCTGCTCAACGCCGTGGTGCCTGACGAATTCACCCAGGCCCTGATCGCGCTCAACCTCGCCCGCGAGGCCGGCATCGAGCGGATCGTCTACCTGTCGGTGATCCACAGCGACCTCTACGTGAACGTGCCGCACTTCGCGGGCAAGTTCGCTGTCGAGCGCATGATCGAGCAGATGGGCTATAGCGCCACCATCCTGCGTCCCGCGTACTTCATGAACAACGATCTCACGATCAAGGATGTGGTGACCGGATACGGCGTCTACCCGATGCCGATCGGCGGCAAGGGGCTCGCCATGATCGACGCGCGCGACATCGGCGAGATCGCGGCCGTCGAGCTGATCCGCCGCGAGCAGGCCGCCGCCCCGCTTCCCCTCGACCGGATCAACCTCGTCGGTCCCGACACGCTGACCGGTGCGGATGCCGCGGCCATCTGGACGGAGGTCCTGGGGCGCCCGATCTCCTATCCTGGCGATGACACCGCCGGGTTCGAGCAAAACCTCCGGCGGTTCATGCCGAGCTGGATGGCCTTCGACATGCGCCTGATGAGCGAGCGCTTCCTCACCGAGGGCATGCTCCCCGAGGCCGGCGATGTGGCACGTCTCACCACGCTCCTGGGACGCCCCCTGCGCTCCTACCGCGACTTCGCCGCCGAGATCGCGACCTCGGCCTGACGGCCGAGCGATGCTCGACACTCACGACAAGGAATATCATCATGATCTATTCGACCGCCACCGTCCCTGTGAACCCGGAAGGCGAGACCGAGCTGACCCGCGCGCAGGCATGGGAGGGCCTGGTCCTCAAGGCCCGCGACGCCCGCCTGTTCCTCCCGCCCGGCCTCTGCACCCGTTGCGACGTCGTCGAGGAGAGCGGTTCTCACATCGTGCGTGAAGCCACGATCGCAGGCGGCGACCTGCGCGAGATCATCACGTTCGAGCCGCAGAGCAAGGTCACTTTCTTCCAGGCCACCGGTCCCCGCGAGGGCGCGATCATCAACGAGCTGTTCGAGGACGCCGACGGCACGCTCCAGCTCCGCTTCTACTGCTACCTCGGCCTGCGCGGCAAAGAGCCGAACGGCCCCGAGGAGCAGGCCGAGCAGGAGTGGATGAACAGCGATAAGGGCTACAAGAGCGCCTTGCTGTCAACGCTGAAGCGCACCCGCGAACTGCTCGCGGAGGGCCGGCTCTGAGCACCACGAGGGACATGAACGACGGGACTGCCTCCTGGGAGGCGCCCCGCTTTCCGAGGTAGTACGCCGACAAGAACCGGCAGGAGACCATCGTCAGAGATAGCGGGCTCGACTGGATCCTCGTCCGCCCCTCCGTCCTCAACGACAAGCCCAGCCGCGACACGATCCGGGCTCTCACGGATCTCTCCAGCTTCCACGGCGGAACCATATCGCGAGCAGATGTTGCGAGCTTTGTCTTGGACCAGGTGCGCGACGACGCCTGGGTGCGTCGTTCCCCGTTGATCACCTGGTGAAAGCAACTCAGCGCGATCGGACCTGTCGTCGTCCGTGATGAAGCACGAAATCAGCTCGTCGGACGCAGGCCATGCAGGCGATGCGTGCCATGTTCGCCGCAGCGCCGAAGCTCAAGCGACGGCGGCGGGCGCCACACGCCCGACAATCGTCGCCTACCTGATGCCGAGGAGCCTCAGGTCGCTCGCAGCGACGCCAACCGTTTCAGGAGGTATGCCTTCAGGGCCTCGTCGGTCGTGAGTCCGACGGCGATGGTCAGCGCCTCGACGGCCGGGGCCGTGTCGCCGGCGCGGGAGAGCAGGTGACCCTTCGCGGCCCAGTAGGGCTGGTAGGAGAGCATGCGTTTATCGGCCTCAAGCGGCGTCAGATCGGCAAGTGCGGCGCGCGGGCCGTCCACCTCGGCGCGCGCGACTGCCCGGTTGAGGATGGCCACCGGCGAGCCGGTGAGCGCCAGCAGATGGTCGTAGAGCGCAACCACCGCCGGCCAGCTGGAGACGCCGGCCAGGCGGCGGGCGACATGCGCGGACTGGATCGCCGCCTCGATCTGGTAGCGACCGCTCGGCCCCGCAGCGTTCGCCTGATGTAGCAGGTCTTCGGCGAGCGCGATCAGTGAGTTGTTCCAGAGACCTGTGTCCTGTTGTTCGAGCGGCACATAGGCGCCGGCCGCGTCGCGCCGGGCCGCGCGGCGGGCGGCGGTGTAGAACATCAGCGCCAGCATGCCCTTCGCCTCGGGTTCGTCGGGGAGCAGGGAGACGACCATGCGGCCAAGCCAGATCGCCTCGTCGGCGAGCTCGGGGACGGCGTCGTCGCCCACCTCGTTCCAGCCTTTGGAGTAAGCGGCATAGATCGCGTCAAGAACGGCGTCGAGGCGTTCGGGCAGCTCTTCCGGGTCGGGCACGCGAAAGGGAATGCCTGCGTCGCGAATGCGGGTCTTGGCCCGGACCAACCGCTGCCCCATGGTCTTGGGCGGAATCATGAAGGCAGCGGCGATATCCTCGGCGCTCAGACCGAGGATGGTCTGGAGGACCAGCGGCGCACGAACGGCGCGCTCGATCGCCGGATGGGCGCAGGCGAACATCAGGGCGAGTCGGCGGTCCGGGATCACGTCCTGCTCGTCTGCCACCGCTTCGATCTCGTCGCCGATCAGCTGCAGGTGCTCCTCCCCGGCCTTGCGGGTCTGCGTTCGGCGAACCGTGTCGGTCTGCCGTCGGCGCGCCGCGGTCAGCAGCCAAGCGTCCGGATTGTCCGGTACGCCCTCCGCCGGCCACACGCGCAGGGCGGACGTGAAGGCTTCGCCGAGCGCGTCCTCCGCGCCCGCCACGTCGCGGGTGCGCGCGCTCAGGAAGGCGACGAGGCGGCCGTAGCTCTCGCGCGCCACGCGCTCGGCAGCACGACCGGCCTCGTCCATCACATCACTCCCGCTGGCCTACCTGGGGGGGCCACGATCGACCGGCGGCCGAGAGTCCGGCTTGCCGGCCGAAGCGCCCACGAAGCGACGGCGAGCGCGGCGAAGCCCAGCGTCACGGGGACGTGCCACGCGGGACTGTGGCAAACCAGGTGGGACACTGCTGCGCCCGTCATGTTGAAGAAGATGCCGGCGTAGGCCCACTCCTTGACCCTCGGGAATCCTGGGGCCAGGAGCGCCAGCGAGCCGAGCAGCTTCCACACGCCGATGATCATCACGAAGTACACGGGATAACCCAGATGCTTCATGCCGTCGATCGTCTCCGGTCGCTGCGCGAGCTCAGCGATACCTCCGCTGGTCATCGCGAACACGACGATCCCCGTCGTCATCCAGTACCCGACCGACCTCGCGGTCAGCTTCATGGTTTGCCTCTCGTGTGGGCTGCTGCCGCTGTCGGGGACACCGCGCGCTTCGGCAGCACGGATGGCCTCGCCCGACACCATCAGCGCTTCCCACCCGCCTGGGGATCCATGACGGGACGGATCTCGATCGACCCGTATTTGCTCGACGGGCAGCGCTTGGCTCAGGCGATCGCCTCGTCGAGGCTCGGGGCTTCGACGAAGAAGTAGCCGGCGAATTGCTCCTTCGTGTCCGCATAGGGGCCATCGAGCACATCGGTCTTGCCGTCGTGCTGGCGCACGGTGGTCGCCGCCGAGCTCGGCTGCAGACGTTCACCCGGAGCAGAGCCGGCGGCCTTGGCCAGCGCCTCGTTGAAGGCCGCGTATTCGGCCCAGAGCTCCTTCTGCGGGGCCGCGGCGAGGGCGGGTTCGTCGTGGTGGATCAGCATCATGAATCGCATGTCGTTGGCTCCTCCAGCGGAACCGCATGTCCCGCTGTGACAATGACGGGCGAGCCTCACGGATTTCTACCGGCCCCCGAAGAATCTACTCCACAGCGGCGGCGCGTAGAAGAGCGCGAAGCCGACGCGTGAGATCGGGGGCCGTCCTTCGCCCGGGCGGATCGGCCGACGCAGGGTTCGGGCGAACGGTCTATGTGGTCGGCGCTGCGACCTCGGCCCTGTCCGCCCGACGTGGTTCGGCGGGGGTCGCGACAGAAAGCCCCGCCAATCGGATCGAAACCCCCGCCCTGTCGAGGCTGCACCAAGGGTGATACTCCCCTGCTGGAGGCGGTCCGGGCGACCGTCCGCCGAGGAGAAGGCGTGATGAAGACGGACGAGCACGGGAAACACGCAGTGAACTTCGGGCGCGAGCGAGCCTTGAGCTACGACGACCAGGTGCGCCGCTTCTGGGCGGGTTATGGCGTCATGCAGCAGGTCATCGCCGAGGTGATCGCCGCTGCGCTCCCCGACGAGGAGGCGGCGTCGCTGCTGATCGTCGGCGTCGGGACCGGGAGCGAGGTGAAGCCGCTCGCGCGCTACGCGGGGGCCGGCGTTCGTTTCACGGGCGTCGACCCCTCGCCGGAGATGGTCGCCGTCGCGAGAGAGAAGCTCGCGGCGGAAGGCCTCCTCGAGCGGACGAGCCTGCATGCCTGCGAGCTGCGCGATCTCGCGCGCGGGCCGTTGTTCGACGGCGCCCAGATGATCGGCGTCCTGCACCACGTCCCGGGCGATGAGGCGCGCGTCGAGCTCTTGCGGGAGGTCGCCGGGCGCCTGAAGCCGGGGGCGCCCTTCGTGATCGGCTGTCGGACTGGAGACGATCCGCTGCTGAGCGCCGTCGAGGACCGGCGGGCCCTCGCGGAGGGGCGGCCGCCCGAAGCGGCGGAGCAACGACGGAAGGCCATGGCGTCGTTGAAGATGCCGGCCTCGGACGCCGAGGTCTTCGCGCTCCTGGCCCAGGCAGGCTTCATTGCGCCTCGCCTCATCTTCTGCGAGCTGCAAATCAAGACCTGGGTGACGCGCCACGACCCGTCCACGCTCGGCGCGTGACGCGGCGACACGCGGGGCCGCGGCTCCGCCCGATGTCGCTCCTGGTCAACCTGGCAGGGCTCGACGCTGCGGTAAGGGAGAAGGGGAAGCGCGTGGCGGAATGCCGCAGTGAGGCACGCGTGCGGTTCGCGCGTGGAAGGGAATGACAGGCGATGAGGTGCGCTCATCGGGCGCGAGCGCGTTCACGCAAGCTCCTTCCGCGCGTCTCTCTCAACGAGCGCTCAGCCCGCACGCCTGGACCGGGCTTTGCAGTTACACAAGACATGCTGCAAGACATGCATCAGCACGCTGCGTTCATCGTGGGAGTCCTGGGTGTCTCGCTGACGCTCGGCTGCGCCGGCGAGCCTGGAACAGCCGAGGCGCTCGGAGAGAGCGCCGATGCGTCTTCAACGGCGCCGGGTGAGCCGAACCACGAAGAGATCACCAGCACCGCGCTGGCGTTCCTGAAGCCTGCAGTGATCAGCGCTCTGAAGATCGGCAACGTGTCGACGGACGCCGAGTTCTACTTCAGCAATGCTGCTCACTTCGATGACTGCAACTTCAGCGGAGGAGCCGCCTTCATCGCCGAGAAGCAAGCCGAGGCGGTGGCGGCGCTGGGCCCGGGCATCGCGCAGCTGGATGGTGATGCGCTGGCATTGCTGGCGTTCTCCCGTTCGCTTCACGCGGTGCAGGACTTCTACGCACACACGAACTGGGTGGAGCTCGGCGGCGACGTCCTCGTGGACCAGTCGCTCACGGCGTTCCCCGCGCTCGCGCGTGACCGAGCGAGCGCGGTTAACGCTGATGAGCTCCGGGGCGGAGCCTCAGGCGAGCGCTTCGGCGATAACGCCCTAAGCCATCACTCGACGACGATGGAGGAGATCTTGTCGTTCATGGCGCCCAGGGTTGGCGCATCGGAGGTGTACTGCACCGAGGTGCCGGTGTACCCCGCGTCGTAGTACGCCGTGACCGTGTAGCCGGGGGGCACCTGGATCGAGGAGATCCAGTCGTTTGCGATCGCGCGAGCGCGGATGTCGAGAACGTCGTACTGCCCGCGGTCGAGCACGACCGCCCTGCCGCCGAAGGCGTCGTGCTCGTACACGGTGATGCCCGAGGTGGCAGGCGGCGGGGCGTTGTAGTTCGAGTACTGTTGCCACAGGGTCTCCAGATCGTAGCCCGTCAAGCCGACCCACGTCTCGCTCGAGTACTCCCCTTGACGCAGGATGTCGTCGAGCGCGTCGACCACTGGCGGCAGGCCCACGCGGTACGTCGCGTCCATCCATTTGAAGAAGGCGGCCGCATCACCGTAGCCGAAGAGGTAATGCGACCCGTACGTCCATCCGCTCGGGATGGACCAGCCGGCCTCCTCGTTCTTGAGGCCGTAGGCGTCACGCACATAGTCGGCGCCCCCCTCGATGATCCAGCCGGGGACCTCGCCCCAGTACCCGAGCTGGACGACGTGCATCGTCTCGTGCACGACCACGTCCGCGCCCAGCGGGTTGTCGAGCATGAACTGCCTGTTGTAGAAGGTGTTGGTGCCGCTCGCCCAGGCGATGCCGGGCTGGTCGGTGATGTGCAGCCCCACCGTGGTGGCCGCGGCCGGGTTGAAGCGCTGCACGAGCTGCGGGTACACGGTGTAGAACGTGCAAATCATGTCCTCGAGGATGACGTCATTGAAGTTTGGGACGGTGGTGACGTCGAGGGTATAGGGGCTGCCGTCGCCGCAAGCCGGAGTTGGCGTGCCCCCCTCGAAGCGGAGGTTGTCGAGCACCGTAGCCGTGCTGGACTCCGGCACGTTCAGCGCCAGCGTGATCCGGAGATCCGAAACTTGCTGCTGAAACGCGCTCTCGAGGTGAGCCGGCACCGAAAACGAGAGCGTGCTCCACGTGTTTTCCGGCACGTTCTCCAGCGAGGCCAGGCCCACCCAGGCCCTGTTCAAGCCGAGCGTCGGGCTGCTCACGTACATGTGCACCTGACCCCAGACCGAGCTCACGGGGACCCGGATGTCGAGCGCGAGCTCGTCCGTGACGCCCGACAGGGTGGAGAGCGCCGAAGAGGTCAGCTCCGCGTACGAGAAGTCGCGCAGCCCGAGCGCGGCCGCGCCCTCCGTGTGGTGCGTCGAGGATTCGAGGATCCCGTCCGAGGCCGTCCAGTCGGCCACGTTCTCGAACCCGAAGACCGAGTCCTGCTGCGTCAGCGCGAGCTCGGCTGTCTCGACCGGGGCCTCTTCATGGGGCTCCCCGGCGACGGCGCAGGCGCTCAGCGCCCAGCACGTCAGCAGCAGACTCGCTCGGCTCAGCAGCTTGCGTGTACTGTGATGAATCGATCGTGTCATGTTCCTCGTTGTGCGCGTCTGGAGGGCGTACCCGCGCGAGCGAATCGTCGGATTCATGCGCTCGCCGCGAGCACGCCAGGACGGGAGCCATCGCGATAGGCTCCCGCCAGCCCATCAATGCTTCCGGGGTCCATCGATTCAAGCACCCTTTACATTACTTCACATCGCGAATCGCGACAGCTTTGTTACTCCCGCGGCGCTGCGGCGACGCCTACGTTCCCGGCGAGCCCGAGGCTCGGCGAAAGGAAGGCGCCCATGGCTCAGCACGAAATAGGGGGGAAAGCATCCTACGAACGTGACGTCCGGAGGGTCGTGCGGGGGATCTCGACGTGGCTGCAGGCAGCCAGGGCGGCGGGGAGAGCAACGACATCGAGCGCGTTGAGCGAGCGCCCGCGCAGTTGCGCAGCCGCGCGCGCAACGGCGCTCCACGGCCGGCGCGATGCCCAGGCTTTTCGGCCCGATCGCGCTGGCACACCCGTTGCCAATGGTCTGGACGGCGCCCGACGCAGGGGAGGGGAGAGCCGCTGTCGCCTCGACAGCGGAGCTCCGCCCTCGGGTCGTGCGGCCAGAGAAGGCCGCGATGGCAGCCATGGAGAAACACATGAAGACGAATCTGAAGATCGAATCGCTCCGCCGTGGTCCCCGGTCCGTTCTCGCGCTGCTCGTCGTGGCGGCCGCGCCGGCGTGCGCCGCCGTGCCGGCGGAGGAGCCCATGGTGGAAGATCCCGCGGGCGAGAGCGTTGACGCGAGCGAAGAAGCGCTGCGCTCGGGCGACGTCGCCGGCTGGGCTTTCTACAACGGATCCGGGCTCGTCCCGGTGCGATCGTTCAACTCGTCCGGGGGCGCGACGCGTGTTGCGAGCTCCGGCGTCGGGGTGTACACGGCCACGTTCGATGGCCTGAGCGGAAGCGGCGGCAACGTCCAGGTGAACGCGGCGGGTGGAGACGGCCAGCGGTGCAAGGTGGCCTCGTGGGGGACCGCCGGGGCGGCGCTCCAGGTCAACATCCGTTGCCACACGGCGGCTGGCCAGGCGGCGAACTCCCTCTTCGTCGTCTCGTATTCCCGCTTCGCGGGTGGCACGGCGGTCTCGAGCGACGGAGCCTATGTGTGGGTGGATCGGCCCAGCACCGATGTGTTCACCCCCTCGCCGACGTATCAGTGGGGCGCGCCGTCGACCGTCAACCGGACCCGCACGGGCCGCTACATCGTCACGCTCGCCGGGCAGGCGTCGGACGGCGGCTCCATGCTCGTGACGGCGTATGGGACCGGGGCCGAGTACTGCAAGACGGCGGAATGGCAGCGGGTGGGGACGGACACGGACGTCGAGGTGCGCTGCTTCGGTCCGGGCGGCGCGCCGGCGGACTCGCGCTTCTCGCTCAGGTACATCCGCGACGTGCGTGACGCGGCGACCGAGAGCGGCGGCTTCGTGTGGGCGCACGAGCCGACCGCGGCGAGCTACACGCCCTCGCTCACGTTCCAGCACCACCGCATCACGTCCGAGTGCAACGACATCACGGAGATCCTCACCGCGCAGCGGCTCTCGACCGGGCGTTATCTGATCAAATATCCGGAGATGGGCAGCGGCACAGCGGTCCCGAGCGGGGCGGCCCTGGCCACCGCGTACGGGACGGGTCCCGAATACTGCAACGTGACCGGCTGGAGCACTCCCGCCTCGGATCCGGACCTGCTCGACGTCGGTGTCCGGTGCTTCAACGCGAGCGGGTCTCTCGTGGACACGCAGTTCACGCAGACCTACTTCGCGAACCTGTTCCACGCCTGCTGACCTGCCGGGAGGCGGCCGTCCCGCGGCTGCCTCCCGGAAAGCGGGCGAAACCGCAGTCGGCAGCTGCGGGAACCAGCTGGGTCGACGTCGCGGACGCCACGTTCTCCCTCCGTCGGTCGGCGGCGCAACACCGCAGGTGGCATGCTCCGTGCCTGCTTCTTGCGAGCGTGACCAATTTTAACGACTCACGAAGAGGCCTAGTGCACGGCGATGATGCCTGCCGAGGCCCGGACGCGAAGGGACGGCCGCCGGCAACCGCCTACATCAACCGCATTGCCACGGCCGTGCCGCCGCACGACGTGCACTCCTGCTTTGTCCGCTTCGCGAGCACGCTGTTCAGCGACGAGCGCAGCCGCGTGCTGTTCGGGCGGATGGCGGACAAGGCGCAGATTTCACACCGGTTCTCCGTGCTGGCCCCGAGCGTCGAGGTGGGCGGCGCCTCGGTCGACGCGGGGCGGTTTTACCTGCGCGGCAGCTTCCCGACGACCGCAGACCGCATGCGTTTGTACGAGAAGCACGCGCCGGAGCTCGCCGCGCAGGCCGTCTCCGGCCTCGACCTCGGGAGCGCGGCCCGCCGGATCACCCATGTCATCGTGACGTCGTGTACGGGCTTTTCCGCGCCGGGCATCGACCTCGAGCTCGTCGAGCGCTTCGGCCTCGATCCATCGGTCGAGCGCACGATGATCGGCTTCATGGGGTGTTATGCGGCGATCAACGCGCTGAAGCTCGCGCGGCATATCGTGCGGTCAGCGCCCGGGGCGCGCGTGCTCGTGGTGAACGTCGAGCTGTGCACGCTGCACCTGCAGGAGGCCATCGCCATGGATCAGATGCTGTCGTTCCTCCTGTTCGGCGACGGCTGCGCCGCGGCCGTGGTCAGCGCCGAGCCGATCGGGCTCGCGCTCGACCGGCTCCACGCCGTCGTGGTGCCCGGGACGCGCGAGCTCATCACGTGGAACATCCGCGACCTCGGCTTCGAGATGTTCCTGTCCGGCCGCGTGCCGGGCGCGATCGACCGGGGGCTCAAGGCCGCCGCGGGCGCGATCCTGGACGGCGCCGCGCCAGGCGAGATCGACCTCTGGGCGGTGCACCCCGGCGGGCGGTCGGTGCTCGACGCGGTCGAGCGCGCGCTCGAGCTCGGGCCGGCGGCGCTCGCGGCGTCGCGCGACGTGCTCGCGCGCTTCGGCAACATGTCCTCGGCGACCCTCATGTTCGTGCTGCAGTCGATCGTCGCTGACGCGCGGCCGGGCATGCGCGGATGCGCCATGTCGTTCGGTCCAGGCTTGACCGCCGAGACGATGCTGTTTCATACGGACTAGACCGATGGGCGCCCTCGACTTCTCGCGTCGATCCACGCTCGACGAGCTGATGGATACCCAGCCCGTGGACTTCGAGGACTTCCGCGCTTGCCTCGTCGATCTGGCGCAGGTCAACCGGCTGACCCTCGCTCACCGGCCGACGTTCGCGTTCCTCGATCGCCTCGTCGCGCGCGGCCTGCGCGGCCTGCGCGGCCTGCCCGAGAACCGGCCGCTGGAGGTGATCGACGTCGGCAGCGGCTACGGCGACATGCTGCGGGGGATCGACGCGTGGGCCAGAGAGCGCGGCATCGCCGTCTCGCTCACCGGCGTCGACCTCAACCCGTGGTCGCGCCGGTCGGCCGTCGAGGCGACTCCGCCGGGCCGGCCGATCACCTGGGTCACCGCCGACGCCTTCGCCTACGAGCCGCCCGGCGGCATCGACGTCGTGTTGAGCTCGCTCTTCACGCACCATCTCCCCGATCCGGTGGTCGTCCGTTTCCTGGCCTGGATGGAGGCGAAGGCGCGGCTCGGCTGGTTCATCAACGATCTGCACCGCCACCCGCTGCCCTATCACTTCTTCCGCCACCTCTCGCGCCTCGCAGGCTGGCACCGCTTCGTGCAGCACGATGGCCCGGTGTCGATCGCCCGCGCCTTCTCGGCGAGCGACTGGCGGCGTCTCATCGCCGAGGCCGGGCTCGATCCGCGCGCCGTCGAGGTTCGATGGTGGATGCCGTTCCGGCTCACCGCCGGGAGGCTCAAGGTCCCGTGAACGACGCTGTGGTCGTCGGAGGAGGCCTGGCCGGGGCGGCGGTCGCGCTGCTCCTTTCGCAGGCGGGGCGCGAGGTCGCGCTGATCGAGCGCGAGGCCTGCCCGGCGGACAAGGTCTGCGGCGAGTTCCTGTCGCGCGAGGCCGCGCTCTACCTTGCGTCGTTCGGGCTCGATCTGCCGGCGCTCGGCGCGGTGCCTATCGAGGCCGTGCGCCTGGTCGAGCGCGATCGGGTCGCGGCCGCCGCGCTGCCGTTCTCCGCGCTCAGCCTGTCGCGCCGCGTGCTCGACGAGGCGCTGCTCGCGCGCGCCGCAGCGGCGGGCGCGTCGATCCGGCGGGGCGTCCGGGTCCAGGCGCTCACGCGGGCGGGCGCGGGCTGGGGGGCGCGGCTCGAGGACGGCAGCGCGATCGAGGCGCGCGCCGCGTTCCTCGCGACCGGCAAGCACGACGTCCGGGGCCTGAGGCGGCCTTCCGGGCTGCAGGACGATCTCGTCGCCTTCAAGCTGCACTGGCGGCTGTCGCCTCGGCAGGCGGCGGAGCTCGACAGGCACGTGGAGCTCGTGCTGTTCGAGGGCGGTTATGCCGGTCTGCAGCCGGTCGAGGGCGGCCGGGCGAACCTCTGCCTCCTCGTCCGCAAGAGCCGCTTCGCCGCGCTCGGGCAGCGCTGGGACCGCCTCCTTTGCGCGATGCGCGAGGGGTCGCCGCACCTCGACGCGCGGCTCGCGGGCGCGGAGCCGTGCCGGGCGCGGCCGCTCGCGCTCTCGGCGATCCCGTACGGCCATGTCCAGCGCCGCGCGGACGGGATATGGCGCCTCGGCGATCAGGCGGCGGTCATCCCCTCCTTCTCTGGAGACGGCATGTCGATCGCGCTGCACAGCGCGCGGCTCGCGACCACGGCGTACCTCGAAGGGGCGAGCGCGGAGGCGTTCCAGCGCCGGCTCTCGCGCGACGTGCTCGGGCAGGTGCTGCTCGCGACCGGCCTCTCTCACGGCCTCGTGCGGCGGCCCGGCCAGGCGGCGCTCGGCGCGGCGGCGCGCCTTTGCCCGGGCCTCATGGCGGCCGTGGCCGGGCGCACGCGCGTGTCCGAGGCGGCGCTCGTGCGCGGAGGGCTGCCGGTCGCCGCGTTGGAGGGCGGGCTCGGGCCGCTCTGCGCGACACGCTAGAGCGACAAGGATCCCGGCCGGACTCCTCGCTGGCGAAACCAGGGAGGCGGCGCGGCGGGATCGAGGAAGATCCTCCGCCGTTCAGCCTGCTTTCGGGCGGACCGGCTACTGTGCATGAGCATGGGAACCGCCGAGCCACACCCCGCCAGCCGCCGGCTCAGGCTCGTCTCCGCCCAGGGCGCCGGGGGCCAGCCCTCGCCCGCGCCCGCCCCCGCCAGCGACGAGGAGATCCTGCTCGCCTTCCAGCGCGGCGAACGAGGGATCGGGCTGCGGCTCTACGAGCACCTGCTGCCGGTCGTCGACCGGACCCTGTACCGGATCCTGGGTTGCCGCGAGCAGGACCACGCCGACCTCGTGCAGGGCGCGTTCGAGCAGATCGTGAGCACACTTACCAAACACCGGTACGCGGGGGAGTGCAGCCTGGCGGGCTGGGCGTCCGTCATCGCCTGCCATGTCGGGCTGAGCGCGCTGCGCGCCCGCCGGCGCGAGCGGAAGGTCATCGATCGCACGCCGGGGTCGCCGGAGCCTGGCGCCGGGCCCGAGCCGCCCTCGCAGGGCGCCGACCCCGAGCGCGAGGTGAGCGCGCAGCGCGATCTCGAGGCCCTGCGCCGGCACCTCGCGGCGATGGACGGCGACCGCGCGACCGCGCTGCTGCTCCACGCCATGGGCTATTCTCTCAAGGAAATCGCTGACTTGACCGGTGTTTCCGTGGCCGCGGCCCAGTCGCGGCTGTCGCGGGGGCGGCGGGAGCTCCAGGCGCGCTGTGAACCCGAGGCGGCGGCGCGACGCGACCCCGCTCGACCCGAGGAGCCACGATGAAGCAGGACGACGTTGACACCACCCCGGAGGATCGCGCCGCGGCGGCCGGCGTGGACGGCGTGGAGGCCTCGCTGCGGGCGCTGGTCGAGCAGCCGGTGCCGCCGCTGCCCAGGATCCAGGCGAGGTACCTCCAGCAGCGGATCGCCGGCCGCATCGACCAGCTCGTCGCCGACGCGGCGGAGCGGCGCGCCCGCGCCGCCCGGCGGAAGCGGGCCGCCGTGGCCGCGGCGGCGCTGGCGGCCGTCCTGGCCGCGGCGGCCGCCGGCGTCTTCATCGTGGTCCGGGCGCGCGACGCCCCGCCCGCCGCGGCGCAGGTGACGGCGCTCCAGGGCTCGGTCGAGATCGCGGCCGGGGGCGCGACCCGCTCGCCGCCGTCGCTCGCCCTCGTGCCGCTCGCGAGCGACGAGGAGCTCCGGACCGGCGAGGGCGCGCGGGCGAAGGCGTCGCTCGCGACGGGCGCCACCGTCGAGGTCGGGCCCTCGACGCGCGTGAGGTTCGCGCCGGCGGGCGCCGGGCGCGACCGCGCGGGTGACGTCGTCGCCCTCGAGCAGGGCAGGATCGCCGTCGACGTGCCGCCGCTGCCGGCAGGCACGAGCCTGTCGGTGCGCACGTCGGACGCCGTGGTCACGGTGCACGGGACGCGCTTCTCCGTCGAGCGGCGGCCCGATACCGCGGGAGAGCCCGCCGAGACGCGCGTGTCGGTCGTGGAAGGGCGGGTCGCCGTGCACCGCGGCGAGGTCGAGCGCTTCCTGAGCCCAGGCGAGACGTGGTCCTCCCGCGACGAGGAGCGCCGGTCGGACCGGCCCGCCGAGGGACGCCCGGGCGACGCGCCGGCGCCGCCTCGCGACCTCGGTCAGGACAGCGCCGCCGGCGAGGGCGGCAGGGGCGACGGGGCCGGCGAGGGCGGCGCGGGGGAGCCGCGCGCGCCGCGCGACGCGCGCCAGGCCCCGTCGCGCGCCTCGCTCACGGCCGAGAACGAGCTGCTCCAGGGCGCGATGGCGGCGCGGAGGCGCGGGCAGCCGAGGCGGGCGATCGAGCGGCTCGACCTCCTCCTCGGCCGCTACCCGGACTCGCCGCTCGCCGAGATCGCCCGCGTGGAGCGCCTGCGCGCGATCGAGATGCTCGGCGACAAGGACCGGACGGCGGCCGAGGCGCGCCGGTACCTCAAGGACTACCCGCAGGGCTTCGGGCGCGAGGAGGCCACGTCCGCCTCCCGCCCCGGCGGCGCTCGCCCCTGAGCGCCCGCGCGCGAGCCCGTCTCGATTTTTGACGAAACCCTGCCTGCTCCCGGCGCCTCCGGCGACCTTCACTTCATCGAGGAGATCATCGCGCCGGCGATCGGGTTCGCCGGCCGCGCTCCATGTCGTGCTTGCTTTCGAATTGGGAGGATCCCGATGCGTTCATTCGCGTTGACTGGGTGGTTCTGTGGTGGGCTGTTGTCGCTCGCGGCCTTCGGCTCGGGTTGCACCCTATCGGGCACAGGAGATGCTGACGGCCGCATCGTCTCCGGGGAAGACTGCGTTCCTTCGGACGACGAGGGCAGCGCGCCGGCGCCGAGCTTCCCGGGATCCGGCATGTCGGGCGCCGGCGATCCCATCACCGCGGATCTCGATCCGCTGTCGTGCGGCGCGAGCGCCCGGGGGGTCCCCGTGGACGGGACCGCCCAGGTCGACTGTTATTACACGAACAGCGACCCGACGACCCCGATGGCCTTCGTCGAGCGGGTCGTCGAGATCGCCGAGAGCGAGGAGCTCGTGCACGTGCGGCTGACGCTCAACCCCGCGTTCGTCGACAACACGTATGGCGAGACGGCGATCGGGTGGGGCGGCGGCGAGGAGCCCGGCGGCCCGCAGCCCGGCGGCCCGAAGCCCGGCGACGCGCCGAAGCCGAAGGGGCACGGGGGTCACACGTTCAAGGATCTCGTGGGCAGCGACAAGGCCCAGTTCCAGCTGACGAACGGGAAGGGAGAGCTCGTGCTCGACTTCTACGTCGATTATATCTCGGCCGACGAGGCGAGCCCCTCGGGTTATGCGTCGCTCGGCGTGCTCGGCGGAGAGGGCAAGATGCTCCTCGGAGACGCCGGCGCCGTCGTCGCGGCGACCACCTCGCTCGACCGCGATCTCAACGCGTGCGGGTACGGCGCGTACCTCGAAGACTCCCCGGAGACGGACGAGAACTACACCCCCAATTCGGAGACGCCGGACTGGGATTACCGCGTTGTCTACGACGTGTGGGTGAGCGCCTCGGCGTTCGGCGCGGCGGGCTTCGGCGACGCGACCATCAGCTATGTGCACGCCTCTCCGAGCAAGTACCCGTCGGACACGGTCACCGTGACGCCGGGGCCGTGCCCCACGCCGACGTGTGAGGGCGACGACCCGCCCGCCGGCGGCGGCGGGGGCAGCGATGCAGGTGAGGATCCGGGTGGAGGCGGGGAATGCAAGGAGTCGGGTGGGGAGTGCACGGCCAACGCGGACTGCTGCTCGGACAGCGACGTGTGCGTGAGCGGGGTGTGCGAGCCGATCGTGATCCCGCAGTGAGCCGGTGAACTCCCCGGCGCCGGCGCGCCGGCGCCGGGGAGGTGCTGACGAGCGCCTCGGCCTGGGGCATGCCCTTGAGCTCGGCGATCAACGCCCGGCGCTGCCGCTCGGTCAGCTCGGTATCGAGCACCTGGTACAGGGCGGCGATCGGGCTCGCGATCTCCCCCGAGTCATTCGGGAAGATTCACAGGGAGGCGGGGAGACGGGGAGCAAAATCCCATCAATCTCCCCGTCTCCCCGCCTCCCTGTTCAATTATTATCTAAGAATGTGACCTGGTGGCCCCCGGCGCCGTGGCCGCCGCGGCGCGCGGAGGATGCTACTTGCCCAGCAGGGCGTTCATCACCCTGTTGTAGGTCTCCTTCTTCCCGTACTGGTCGTTGAAGAGCAGCGACTGAGAGCTTTGCCCGTTGCACAGCGCCCCGCTCCAGCCGTTGAGCCACGACCTGCCGTCGTTGATCCCCCAGAAGGTGACGGCGGTGCACTTGGGCTCCTTGAAGCAGGCCGCGACAATGTCGTGGTAGTACGTGAGCTGCTCCTCCGCCGTGACCACGCCGCCGCAGCGGTTGATGTCCATCTCGGAGATCAGCACCTCCAGGCCCAGGTCGGTGAAGCGCTTCATGTTCGCCGCCACGTCCGCTCCACCGGCCTCGTTGTTCGGCGGCCCGATGTGCATCTGGAACCCGACGCCGTCGATCGGGACCCCCCGATCGACCATCCCCTTGACCATGTTGTAGACGAACTCGACCTTGTCGTTGCGCGCGTCGATGCTGTAATCGTTGTAATAGAGCTTGGCCTTCGGATCCTGCTCTCTCGCGATCTGGAAGGCGAGGTCGATGTACGATTCCCCGATCTGGTTGTAGAACACCGTGGGCCTCATGCGGGGATTGCCGACCCCGGTGTCGCTGTCGGTCTGGACGGCCTCGTTGACGACGTCCCAGTGGTCGAGCCGGTCCTTGAAGTGCCCCATCACCTGGGTGATGTGCCTGCGCATGGCCGCCTCGACGTTGGCCTTCCCGGTCATGGAGCTCATCCAGCCGGGCAGCTGGCTGTGCCACACCAGGGTGTGGCCCTTGACCTTCATGTTGTTCTGGCGCGCCCAGTTCACGATGTTGTCCGCGGAGCCCCAGCTGAAATTCCCCGCGCTGGGCTCGAGCGCGTCCCACTTCATCTCGTTCTCCGCCGTCACGTAGTTGTGCTCAGCGGCGGCGACGCGCTTGTAGTCGTTGTTACCGAGACCACCGCCGGAGATGGCCGCTCCGATCAGCAGCGGGGGGTTCGCCTTCTCACCGGCCTCCCTCAGCGTGCTGGCGCTCGCCGCGGGGACTCTGGCGCTGGCGCCGCCGCCTGTACCATCGCTGCCGCCCGCGCCGTCGCCGCCGGCGCCGCTGCCGGTCGTCGCGCCGCCGCCGCTGCCGCTCGTCGCGCCGTTGCTGGCGCTCGTCGGGTCGCCGCTGCCGGTCGTCGCGCCGCTGCTGGCGCTCGTCTCGCCGCTGCCGGTCGTCGCGCCGCTGGGGGTGCCGCTCGTCGTGCCGCCGCTGGTGGTGCCGCCCGTCGCGCCGCCGGTGCCGGTCGTCTCCCCTCCATCGCCGTCACCGCTGTCCGAGCAGCCGGCTGCACACAGGAATGCCGAGAGGAGAAGCGTAAAGGGTGCTGATCTCATGCTCGCATGCTCCAAAGTAAAATGTATTTACAAACTCACGCGACCTGGTGCCTTGATCATCCGCGGGTCCACGTCGCGCGCGGGCGGCACCCGAGGTGGTGCCGAACCGGCAGTATATCGGCCGCTGTCTCCCAAGCATACAGCTTCACGAGGTGGACCCGAAGGATAAGGGGCTCCGGAAGGGAATTCCAGGGCCGTTCGAGAAATTTGACATGGGGATAATGTGCGCCCGAGACCGAGTCGGTAGGGCGCCCCACACGCGGCTCGCCGTGCTCCTGGGGTGCACCTGCTGCTGGGGCGCACCTGCTCCCCGGAACGAGCAGGAGGTCGCCGCAGACCTCGACGATAGCGCGACGAAACGTCCTTTGGCGCCGGCGTTCAGAGGCAGCGTGGAGAGGGGAAAGTGATCTTCACATTCCGGATCTCCTGGCGCGCGGTGGCGTCTCCCGTGCCGGCGGCGAAGCCATAAAAGAACTTCGACCCGACGGGGAAGCCGGGGATGGAGAACCCCTGGAACTGGCTTTTGCCGTCGATGATCAGGCTCACCTTGCCCTGGTTGAGCTCGATCTGCGCCGTATGGAACGCGCCGTCGCCGAGCGCGACGCCGCTCGTCCCCTGGCCCAGCGAGCCGAGGACGCCTCCGTCGCAAGGCTGCGTGAGATCGTCCACGCCCACGTGGTTCTTGTTGGAATCCGTGCAACCGAGGTTGTGGTAGGTGTCGATCTCGACGCCGTAGCCGGCGAGCCCGGCCATACCGAGGCCGCCGCCGGGCTCGCCGACGGCCGTCTCTCCTGTCGTCTGGAGCATGAAGCCCATCCCGTCGCCGCTGCCGAGGCGGAACTCGAACGTCGCGGTGAAGACGTCGGCGACGAGGGGATTCCGGTAAATGATGGTGCCAGCCTGGCCGTGTCTGGCCTCGGTGAGCACGCCAGTTAGCGTGTCGGCATCCCAGAAGGCGTCCCCATTGAAGGACCACCTGTCCGGCGGTGAGGCCATGTCCGCGGCGAGGCTCACGCCGCAGGCGGTTCCAGCGGGGCACGTGCCCTCGTCGCGCTGCCCATCGCAATCGTTGTCGGCGAGGTCGCACACCTCCGGCGCCGGGACACACCCGGGGCCTGGCTCGTCGGGGCCTGGCGCTTCCGGGCCTGGCTCCTCGAGGCCTGGCTCCTCGAGGCCTGGCTCCAGGAGGATGTCGCTCCGACCGCCGCACATGGACACGGCGGCGGCGAGCGCCGGAAGCAGGAAGAGTGCCTTTGTGCGCGCTCGACGGCCTGCGCCTGCCGCCGCGTGTGAAGCGCGGAGTGGCTGTGAAGATTGCATGTGCTCTCGATCCTCAGCGCGACCGCGGAGCGCGTGGATGATGCAACACCCTCGCGCCAGCACGCCTGCGCGGCAGCCTACCAGATCGAGGCGAGCGCACCTCCAGGAATCCGGGGGGTTGAAGGTCGGGATCTTGCCGAGCACGACGCGGCCGCGCCCTCTCCGGGCGTTCGACCGGCGTGCGTCTCGACGAGCGGCGCCGGTCCATGGCATGGATGGGCCTCATGGCCGAGCGATCCATCTCGATCCCGATCGTCGATAGCAGCCCTGTCTCCGGCGTGATCCACGTCCCGAGGACGCGGGCGAAGCGCTCCGGCGTGGCGGTCGTCCTCGGCCATGGCGCCGGCAACGACATGAACGCGCCCCTCGTGGTCGACGTCGCCGGGCGGCTTTTGGCGCGCGGGCACACCGTGCTCCGCTTCAATTTCGTCTACAAGGAGCTCGGCCGGAAGGCGCCCGATCGGCAGCCGCTCCTCGAGAAGGCGTTCGAGGCGGCGATCGAGAGGGCGCTCGAGGACGCGCCGGAGCGCCTCGTGATCGGCGGCAAATCGATGGGCGGGCGGATCGCGTCGCTCCTCGCTGCACGCGGCGTCCGCGCGGACGGGCTGCTGTTCCTCGGCTATCCGCTCCACCCCGCGGGCAAGCGCTCCCCGCTCCGGGACGCGCACCTCCCCGCGATCCCCGCGCCGCTCCTGTTCCTTCAGGGCACGCGCGACCCGCTGTGTGATCTCGCGCTCCTCCGGCCCGTCCTGAAGCGCCTCGGGCAGCGGGCCAGCCTGCACGTGATCGAGGGCGGCGACCACTCGCTCGATCTCCTCAAGTCCGCGGGGCGGACCAGGGAGAGCGTGCTCGAGGAGATCGACCTGGCGATCGACGGTTGGCTGAAGGCGCGGGTCCTCGCCGCGCGCCCGAAGGCGCCGTGACGGCGAGGGCCCGCCGCACGGCGCGCCGGATCTCTGGAGGGACAGGGCATGAGCTTTCGCATCTATGTACTGGGGAGCCGATGAGCCGCCGCCGTCGTCGCGCTCGCGGCGCGGCGCGGCGTCAATTGATGATCGCCGGGTCCTCGATCGTGAAGCACTCGACCGACGACGCCGCGTATTTGATCGCGTTGTACCAGAACTGCGAGATCTGGAAGACCTGCGCCGCTGATCGCTCGTAGCAGGCGCTGTTCGGGTCCGTGTACATCTGCGGATTGAGGCACGCCGCCGTCCCGCGCCACTGGCCCGAGTAGGTCACCCACTCGTCGCCGAACACGACGACATGGCCCTTGCCGATCTCCTCGTGCACCGCGAAATTGTTCCTGCCGTCGGTGCTATCGACGATCGCGGTCGTCGATTTGATCGAGCGCGCGATATAGGCGCCCACGCTCTGGATGTTCCTGCCGATCGGCGTGTCCTGATTCCAGGTGCCCACGGCCACGGGGAGGTCGCCGCCGAGCGGCAGCGAGCCGCCCCAGCAGTTGCAGTTTGCGCAGCCGTTCCGCGCAGGATCGAGCAGGCCGTCGGCATTGAACTGGATGTCGGTGAACGAGAGGAGCTGGTTGGTCGCCGTGATGTCGTGGATGGTGCATCCCTGCCCATTGCACTGATAACCGCTCAGCGCGATGAGGCCGCCGCCGTTGTTGACCCAGTCCTTGAGCGCGTTCACCTCGTCCGGCGAGAACTGCCACGGCGCCCCGTCGTCGTTCTGGGCGCCCTTCGTCACCATCCACTGGAGGAGGATCACGTCGTACTTGGCGAGAAACTCGGCCGTGAGCGTGGGCTTCTCTCGGTTGTAGTTGTCGACCTGGGCCGTGCTCTGCGTGTTGAGCCAATCCTGGAGCGCCGTGGTGCTGTCGCTGCTGCACGGGCCCCAGACGCCTTCGCGGCCGATCGACGCGATGTTGATGCAGGTGCAGTTGCCCGCGTCGTCGCAGGTCGTCTGGTGACCGGCGTCGGGCGGCGGGTCGCCGCCCGGCCCTGTGCTCGTCAGCCCGATCTCGCCGCCGATATCGTCGCCGGTGCTGGTGCTGCTGACGCTGCTGGTGCTGCTGCCGCCGGCGCCGCCGGCGCCCTGGCCGACCGCGCCATTCCCCGTTGTGTTGCCGTTGCCGCCTGATGAACAGGCGATGACTGGCAGCCAGAGCGCTGCGAGCACAGCGCCGCAACGCGTCGCGAAATGAAGTCTTGTCATGATGCCTGAGACTACCACTCCCCGCGCCTGGCCGGAGATCCAAAATGGGGGAGGCTCTCCACCCGAAACGCTACAGGGTGCTTGATTTCCAGCTCCAGCCGCGCGAGCTCCTTGCGCGATAGCTCCGGCGTGAGAGTCGCCCCATGCTCTACCGGCCGGACAGGCGCGAGCAACGGCACGAGCGTGGCGATCGACCCTCGCGGTGTCTTGGGCGCAGCTATGCGCAGGTGTGGCTGCGGGTGCGTGTGGTGTGGGCGAAAGAAGGCGGTGTTAGAGGAACGGTCGGGAGTGCGGGCGCCGGAAGCGTGCTACGCGGTTTCGTGAGCTCTCGCAGGGCTTGCGTTTGGCACACAGCGTTAGACGTCGACGCGCCGGGTCTGCCGGGAGAATTGAAGCTCTCACCGGAGGGTGTCGACACCTTGCCGGAGAGTTGAAGTTCGATCTGGAGGGTGTCGACAAGGCGGTGGCCGGGCCAGGTCGGAACGGGCGGCCGGATACGCCGGAATACGCAATGCGGGATTCCATCTGGGCGAAATCCTTCGGACGAGCGGCTGTGATGCCCGACCCCCGTCTGTGCTTCACAGGCTGCGAGTAGGGCGGCGCTGCCGAGAGCGCGGCGGTCGACGCGGCAGCGCGCGACGACGCGAGCTCGTCCCGAAATGTGCCTCGGATTCGACAGCAATGTCGCTGCGGAGCTCGACGAGACTGCCGCAAACGTTGCCGCGACCGAGCCAGTCGTTTATGTCTGGGAGGGGCCTTTCTGGGAGGGCCGGCGCTTGCCGGATGCGTTGAGAGGCCCTTCGCGACGCACGCCAAGGTCCAGAGTGTCGTCCCCTCGAGGAGATTTTCTCATGTGGCGCCATGAATTGAGGAACTGGGTGGCTGCCTGGATCACCCGGACGGCGGTTCGGCCGGCATCCACGGTCATCGCCGCTGCTGCCGCGGCGCTCGCCCTCGAGGGCTGCACGTTCGGCGATGACCCGCAGAGGGCGCAGCCCATCGTCGGGAACTGGTTCGATCAGCACTGCATCCCCGCGGAGTGCTTGCTCGAATGTTGCCAGGGGTGGAGTTATTCTAGAAAGCCGCTCCTCCACGGAGGACAGTGGTATGGCACTCAGTGCGAGAACGTTCGGAGTAAAAATGCTGCCTATTCGGAGTACGTTTCTTTGATGTTGGACGTCCAGAATTGGTGCACTGAGGACTTTACCTACTTCGAGTCGGGATACTGTGCAGTCGTTGAGCCCCCCGACGTCGTCAAAGAGTTCGGCCCCGATGGACAGCCCGTGTATGCGGGGTTGAGCTTCTTGGTCTGCCCGCCGAGGGGACAGCCAGCGGCGCACCCGATGGAGGATGTGGAGATCATCCCCGAGGAGTGAGGGGGTAGTGATGGTCATGCCTGCGCGCATCCTCGCGACCGCCATCATCGTCGCCTCCGCCTTCGTCCGACCCTCGAAGGTCTTTGCCCACGAGGGCCCCTGCACGGCCCCCGAGCCCTTCAATGGGTTCTGGGGCGGTGGGCAGGTTCAAGTGAGAGAGCGCGTGGCGGGAATTCCGCTCCTCGCCACGACACGCTTATGGTACAGGCAGATACGATACTCTCCCTGCGCCAGCGGGATTCCCGTGTTCCCTCCTGGGGTCGGCGAAGCGAGCATCAGCGTGGGGGTCCCTCTCTTCGACAACCGGCGCGGCGGGTTGCTTCTGCAAATGGCCGCCCGGGGGCAGGGCTCGCAGAGGTCGAACGAACCCGTGAGCGGTGTCATCACGGGCGCACCCGCCACCGCGGGCCACATCAACCTTTGGGAGACCTCGCTGCCGTTGATCCAGCTCACGGGGGCTGTGTCGGCGGCCATCATGCCGCAGTCCTCAGACGTTCCCCTGTCGATTGCGTATTGGGGCGGTGTGCGGTTCTACGCTCTTCATAACAAGCACGCGCAAGCGAACTTGGGGATCATGGTCGGCGGCAAGAGTGCTGTTGTCAACGCTGTCCCCTCGCTCGCGGTCCGGGGCAGCGAGCTGGCGATATGGAGTCATAAGGTTGCGATCGGATTAGAGCTCCGCTCACCCATCGAGTTCTCTGGTGGCCCGATACCCGTTCGGTGGCGGCTCTGGGGCGCCTTGACCTTCGCGCTCGACAAGCTGGAAGACCACGCGCGCGACACGCAAACGCACCGGCCTTCCTTCGACCTGGTCCGTTCACCCGTCGAAGCCGCCCCACCCACCCAGACGGCCTGGGAGATGACATTGTGATCACCTCCGTTCATTCGGCAGACAGTCCGAATCTTTTGCGGCATCTGCGGAATGTCTCTTGCACCTCGTTGGTCAAGTTGTTCTTTGTCTTAATTGCGCGGTTTTGTTGTGACTGTGAGATTCTGAATTTTTCTTCTTGCGTTAGCTCGTCTTCGTTCAGATGTTCTGGAAAGCCCTCGAATTTTGAGCACTTTTCGAGGCTATTGACGAGAAACTCTCCAACCTCCGCCTCGTCCACGCATGACGCGCTGTATGTCAAGACGAACAGCAAGTTGCTGTGATCTGTGATGGTGCCGCAAACATGGGCATTGGCCAAGGTCTCTCGTGTTATGCATTCCTTTAACTCCTTTTGCAGTGCCTCGACCTTGGCGGTCTTCTCCGATCCGGCGTCGTCCGCTTCTCCCGGAGGAGACGCCGCCGTGGCCGGCGGGATGGCTGTCGGTTTCGCGCGCGCTCTCAATTCTCGTCGGCACGCAGCGAGCGCTCGCTTCACCTCCGCATCAGGGATGGACGCCGCGCTCTTGTCCATGGCTGGAGGTCTGCGCTCCCTCGTCGCCCAGCCGACCAGCACGCCACCACCAAAGACGAGGCCGAGCACGGCCACCGCGATGAGGAGACGAACCACGAGGCCAGCGCTCTTGGGGCGTTCGCTCATGCGTCAATCTCCCTGAGGCTTCGGTGCCTGCTTCAGCATCGGAGGGAGCTTCGGGGGCGTCTCCGTGCACGTCCAGACGAACTCTTTCAGGCTGCGGAGCAGATCGTCTTCGGTGAGCGTCTCACGAACCCGGATCGCCTCGGCGACGAGGCTCGATTCTTTCTTCGTGAGCTCGTTCGCGCGAAAATACGCGGGAACGTCCGAAAGCGCCGCGCAGCTCTCGAAGTTCTTTTCGATGAGATCGGCAGACCTGGACTTCGGCCCGCACATCAATCCATCCTTGGGCAAAGCCATCAGCGCTTTGAACTGGCGAGCCGCGGCGCTGCAAAGCTCAGCGTCGACCAGGATCTCGCTTTTTCTGCACCGTTTCAGCTCCACCTCGAGCTCATCCACGGTGGCCGCTCGTTCGGGAGTGTCTTGTCTCTCTTCACCCGGAGGAGCCTCGGCCGCCGAGGCGGTCGCTCGCGGTTCCGAACGCGCTGCCAGCTCTTCTCGACATGCAGCGAGCGCTCTCCGGTCTCTCCGCACCCAGGGATCCGAAGGAGGCTCCGCTCTCTTCTCCTTCGCTGGCGGCGTCCGGTCCAGGAGGGATCTGCCGACCAGTACGCCAGAGCCAAAGGCAGGGACGAGCAGAAGCGTCGCTGCGAGAACACGAATGACGTGACCCGTTTTCTTGGCGTTCTCCGTCACGACCCGCCCTCTGCTCCAGCCTGCTTTTCCTCCGCGGCGCGCGCCTCGTTCAGCGCGAACAGCCGGTCGATCAGCGCGTCCTCGAACGCGCTCCGCGCCTGCCGCTCTCCCGGGCTCGCGGGCGCCGCGTACGGGGGGACCTCCACGCCGTCGAACCCGTAGGCCGCCAGGACGGCCCGGTCCATCTCCTCGTGGAGGCCGCGCAGCTCGACGATGCTCGGCTCGTTGCACCTTGGATCCTTGATGAGGTTGTACGTCTCCGTCAGCCCCAGCCGCGACGCCAGCATCCACCGCGCGCGGGCCGCGTAGAGGCGCTCGCCGGCGGCCTCGACGCGGCCGCCCTCGGCGAGGTGGTCCGGGCGAGGGAAGGGGAACGTCTCCACGCAGTCCGACGGCGCGTACCGGAGGCCCTCTCCCATCGTCGAGGAGAGCAGCCGTGCCCACGTCTCGTGCGCGCGCGACTGGAGGACGGCGAAGCGCGCATGGTCGTCGATCGCGAACACACACAGCTGGTCCGAGAACGTCCGGCCCGCGGGCTGGAAGGCGAAGCACAGGTGCTTCGTCACCCGCGCCGCGACGAGGCACCGCTCGAGCGGCGCGATCCTGCGCCGGAGCTCAGGCCGCGTGTTGGCGAACTGCCACCAGCGCGCCCGGTGGCCGGCGTCGATCCCGGTGCCCTTCAGGCGATCCCGCGCCGGCTTTACCCGGCTCCGCACGATCGAGAGCAGCGCGGGCCACCGGCCGGCCTCCTCGAGCCCGCGCTCGCCGAAGTCGATCACGTGACGGTGCGGGCTGTGCGAAGGGGACGAGTTGACCTCCTCGCCGCCGAGGAACGGGCGGAGCACCTCGCCGGCCGCAGGATCACCCGCGGAGAGCGCCCGCGCCTCGCCCTCGGTCAGGACGAAGCCGTCGCCCCGGAGGAAGCAGCCGATGAAGCACAGATCCCGGCTGGCCCCGAGCGGGCGCGGATCGGGGCGCTCGGGCATCGCGCGCAGGTGCGAGTTGATGTGGCCCACGGGCACGCCGTCGAGCCGCGGCGGCGGCACGCCGTCGCCCGGCGACATGCCCAGCGCGAGGTGGACGACGGCGACGTGGACCGCGGCGTCTCCCGGCCACGGGACGCTGCGCACGGCGTGGTAGATGATCGCGCCCCCCGCCTCGACGAGCGGCCTGAGGCCCGAACGCCGGGTGTCGCCCTGAGCTATCGTGTTCGTGGCGATGAGCCCCACCGTCCCGCGGCGCCCGAGCAGCGCGGCCGCGCGGCGGAAGAAGTGGGCCGCCAGATCGGTGTTCTTCGTGGCGCCGTGCAGCTGCTCGAGCCACGCGGCGTAGAGCTCGCCGTGATCCGTCGAGATCCGCTTCCCGCCCAGGAACGGCGGGTTCCCGACGAACGCGCCGAGCCGCGCCGGCCGCGGCTCGCGGGCGCCGCGCGGCCCGTCCGGGCGCGGCTCCTCGAACACCTCCGGGAGCTCCAGCGGCCAGTGGAACGCAGGCAGCGGCGGCGGCCCCCCGGGCGTCCCCTCGCGGAGCGCCCGCTGCATCGACAGGAGCTCTTCCGAAGGCGGACCGCCGCCGCGGAGCCATGCGATCGCGAGCTCGGCCCGCCGATCGCGCTCCTTCAGCCGGTCACGGTCCTTCTCGTGCGCGAAGAACGCCCCCACGACGAGGTCGCCGAGCAGCCGCGCCCGGGCGATCGCCTCGTCCGCCGCCTTGGCGAGCCGCGCTCGCCGGCGCGCGGCGTCGGCGTCGCCGCCTTCCGGGACGCCCGGCCCTCCCGGGTTTCGCAGGCTCGCCGGGAGCTGCGCTTCGTCGCCTTCCGGGACGTCCGACCCTCCCGGGTCTCGCAGCCTCGCCGGATGCTCCGCCTCCTCGGCGAGCCGCCGCCGCAGCTCGAGCGCCCGCGCCAGCGCGGCGTCTATCGCCTCGCAGAACGGCGGCGCCGGCGCCGCGGGCTTCCAGTGGAAGCCGCGCAGCTGGGCAAGGTCGAGGCCGACGAGCGAGTCGCCGTGCCGGAGGGCGTGATCGACGAACGTGAACGGCTCGTCCTGCGCGCGCGTCACGAGCCAGAGCGACAGCCTCGCCAGGCTCACCGCAAAGGGGTTCTTGTCGGCGCCGTACAGGCAGCGCCGCGCGACGAGCCGCCGCGCGTGGCTCACGGCGCCCTCGCCCGGCAGGGCGAGCCGCGCCGCCGCCGCCGCGTCGCCGCGCGCGGCCTCGCGCGTCCAGGCGGCCACCACCTGGTCGGCCAGGTACCGGCACGCCTCCATGAGGAACGCGCCGGAGCCCATCGCCGGATCGCAGATCGCGAGCCGGAGGAGCGCCTCGGACGCGGGCTCCTCGCCCAGCTGCCGGAGCAGCGGCTCGAGCGTCCGCGCGACGATCGGCGCGGACAGGCTCCTCGGGGTGTAATGCGAGCTCGTCCGCCGCCGCTCGGCGATCGGCTGGAGGAACAGCCGCCCCGCCCCGAGCACGTCGGTGTCCCTCGCGCGCAGCGGTCCGAGCGCCTCGAGGACGCCGGCCGCGGTCTCCGCGGCGACGAGCGCCCCCCCGAGCCTCCCCGCCTCCCGCCGCGAGATGCCCGCCCGCTCGGCGAGCCACGCCGCCCGTCGCGCCGTCGGCTGCGCGAGCGCCTCGGCCGCGCCCACCCAGACCCTGTCGGGCCGGAGGCACACCGTCGGTCCGGCGGCGCGCTCGACCCGGTAGCCCATGAGCGCCTCGTAGAGGCCGCCGAGCTGCTCGACGTCGATCGCCCGGTACGACAGCGGGCGCCCATCGAGCACGAGGAGCCGCTCGAGCACCGCGTGCACCGTGCCGTCGTCCACCGACGGCGCGCGCGGCGCCGCGGGGTCGTCTGGCGACGCGTGTTCCAGGAACGGGTATCGCTCGGGGTCGAAGAGCTGCCCTCCCCGCGCCGGCAGGGTCAGCTCGGGGCGGCGGAGCCCGTGGAAGATCGCGCGGAACAGCGCGACGAGCCGCGGCCACGCCCCGAAGCGCCGCCGCAGCGCGCCCGGGCGCGCGCCGCGCTCCGCCGCGAGCTCCTGGAACAGCGGGCGCACGCCGAGGTGCGCCGCGTAGTACGGGTCCGAGGCCGGCAGGAGCCCGCGGTCCTCCGCGTGCAGCAGGAACACGAGCCGGAGGATCGCGGTGAGCAGGCCGCCGTGGAGGTGCTCCGGACCGCGGGCGAGCGCGTCCTCGAGCGCGCCCGCCCTGTCACGCTCGGCCGCGTCCTCGAAGCCGCGGAGCAGGACGCCGAGCGCGTCGAAGGCCCGATCCGCGAGCGCGCCCGCGACGTCTGCCTGCTGCGCCCTGCTGTCCCCGGGGACGGGCTGATCCATGCCGAGCGCCCGGAGTGTACGCCAGCGCCGCGCGATCCGCTGCAGGTTTTACCTGCGCGCGGCCTTCAGGGCTTGATCTTCGCCGCGAGCGCTCGTGTGACCGCCGGCCTCGCCTTGATCGCCTTCTCCCAGCGCGCGAGGTTCGGATACGGCTCGATCGCTACCCCCATGCGCGCGGCCCCGGAGATCCACGGAAACGTGGCGATGTCCGCGATCGAGTACTCGTCGGCGAGGTACTCGGACTCGGCGAGGCGGCCGTCGAGCACCTTGTAGATGCGGTCCTGCTCGTTCTGATAGCGCTCGATCGCGTAGGGGATCTTCTCTGGCGCGGCGCTGCGAAAATGGCCGACCTGGCCGAGCATCGGCCCCACCGAGCCCATCTGGAACATCAGCCACTCGATGACGCGCGAGCGGCCCGGCTCGCTCGCGGGCAGGAGCTTGCCCGTCTTCTCGGCGAGGTAGATGAGGATCGCGCCCGACTCGAAGACGGTGACTGGCCCGCTCGGGTAGTCGTGATCCCGGAGCGCGGGGATCTTCCCGTTGGGGTTGATGCGCAGGTACTCCGGCGTTTTCTGCGCGCCGGACCCGATGTCGATCGGCTTGATCTGGTAGGCGAGCCCGAGCTCCTCGAGGAGGATGACGGGCTTGTAGCCGTTCGGCGTGGTCCACGTGTACAGGTCGATCATCTGGCTCTCCCTCCCCATGCGCGGTGCCCGCGGCACCTGTGCCGTAGCTGTGGGGGATGGTCCTCGGGTGACCCGCGGAGGTCAAGCGAGGGCTGAACGGTCGTCGCGCTCCCCCTCGCGCAGCACGTCGATTTCACCCGAGCGAATTCGCGCGAGCGAGGCGCCGGGCGCGCCCAGCACGTCGCCGATGTCGCCGCCAGCGCCGGCTGGTCGGCCCTCCCCGATGCCCAGGACCGCAAGTATCGGAACGCCGGCCGGGAATCGCCCTGGCAATGGGTCTTCCCAACCGCGGCGGCTTGGCCGTCCGCAGCGCATCGACGGGCCCGTCGGTCCGAGTTTGTGAACGGACCGGTAGGTGTCCGGCAACCTCCTGATGAGACGGCCGCCGTATCATCCTGGCGCGACGCGGTGCGACGCCTCCGGCTGCGCGTCCGCCGTGCCCCCTCCGGGCGCCGCCGGATCCCTGGAAGGGCGGCGACCGCGGCCGGTGTTAGACGGATCTACTCTACGGCGCTGGACAGCATTTGGACCTTGCGGCGCAGAGCTGGTCTGTGAGATTTTTCGTGGGGGGAGGTCCCCAAAGGCGACGAACTAGACAGTCCTGGTCCCGCGGCTTCGGTTGACCAGTCGACTACTCGTTGGAGAGACAGATGACTACAGATTCACGGATTCTGCGATGATAGAAGAGCAACTCGGATTGAATGTTGGCGATTTTGTCCGCCGCCTTCACGATTCTCTCGGGGCCGCAGCAAATAAAACAACATCGACCCAACTAGGTCTATTCATTGATACTGCATTCTTTGCTGGCTTGATGCGTGAAGAAGGTCAGTTCGCCGCATTCGCGATCGCGCTTGTTGACGACGAGATGCTCTCTGGCCACGGCGTGAACAGACGGGACTGGAACCCAATGCGATTCGATACGCCTAAACCATTCGATCCAGGGGTGATCGCGAAGCTCGCCCCGGCAATCGATCGACGCCAGACCATTATCGCCGTTTCCCAGCAGGACGCGGGCCTGGTCATCAGCGGTATCATCCGAACGAACACGGGGCGATACCGCTTTGCTCGCGGCGAATCGTCGTCATGTAATGGTATTGCGTACGATCCTGTTATCCTTACGGTGATAGACATCGGCACCATCACCGTCGACATTGGCCGCCGTCGATTTGCAACGATTTCGAGAGGTAGGATTCTTCAGGATGGAGTGGGCGTTTTCGAGGGGGGCCGGATCTTTTCAGAACTAGACAGGTACGCCACCGCCTCCGGTCTAGACGCAGAACTTTATACCAGATTACTGAAGCGTGCTATCCATAGCTTGGCCGATCGCGGACATGGTGGCATCGTGTTGCTAGTTCAGGAGGGCGATCTGTCTTCCTTGGATATTCGCTACTGCGCCAATAATGGATCGTCGGCCATTCAGGATGCTATCCGTTTCGTTGAGGGTGATCCACTGGGGGCCACGATCGATATTGGAAGTGTGTCAGTCCTCGGTGCACCAGAGCCGGAGCCCGCACAAGTTGAAATTGAAAGACAGAGGCGCCGAGCAATCAGGGAGCATGAATTTGAGCAGGACGTTGCCAGTTTTGCTGCCGATCTGGCGAGTGTTGATGGGGCACTCGTGCTTCGACGGGATCTGTCAATCGTCGGATTTGGAGCCCACATTCTATGCGCTGAGCCAAAGGAGGTGCCAATCCGCCTGGCTCGCGACACGGACCCGAAGGGTTTTGCCGATGTGAGCACATCGCCGTTGCTCCGACTGGGGACGAGACACAACTCTACCGCCCGCTTCTGTTACAACCACGCTGATACGATGGCGTTTGTGGTTTCCCAAGACGGCATAGTGTCTTGTCTTACCCGATACGCTGGTAACGCGGTAACGCTCTGGAGGCCCGTCGCAATGGAGCGGCACTGGAGGTGCTGACAAGAGCTGCGCAACAAGCCGCTGCTGCCGACGGCGCTCCCGCGCCGCGGCAGACCGGCAAGTCGTTGGGCGGGGCGCAGCGTCGAGCCACGATGGATGGGGGCTCCACATCGAGAGGCAGCGCGCCTGCATTCCTTCGGCGAACTGGTCCGCGCGCGGTATCATCGCGAAGTTGTGACGCTCGTTCCGCGCCGAGGAATCCAGGCGCAGGGATGGAACGACGCGCGTCTCAACGGTTGCAGCAGAGCACGTGCGTGTCACCGAGGACGATTTCCCCGCTCACCACCGTGGAGTCGGTCGAGGGGGCGCAGGTAGGCTCGTCCTTCGTGAAGATCGACCGCACCGCGCCGATCCGCCCCTGAATCGTGTTCGTGCAGAGCGGCTCATCCAGCCCGGAGATGAGAACGGATCCGAGATCTTCGGAGCAGTCTACCTGTCGGTGCAACGTGGTCTGCACGCGGCAGTCGCCGCCGCTCGGCTTCCCACAAGAGCACGGGCTGCATGTGCGCGTGTCGTTGTAGAGGGGGAACTCCCACTGTATCTCGTGGCCGGCCCAGCACTCTCCGTTCGGCTGCGGCCGATAACAACGGCTGAATCCAGTGAGCACGACCTCCATATCTGGACCACAAGCCCGGACGAAGTTCATGTTTGTATGCCGTAGCGCAGGAACGTCGGGGATAGGTTGGCAGTCCGTGACAAGGGGCGGGTGGATGGTCACAAAGGCATAGGAATCGCCAGGAATGGGGTCGGGAAGAGGAAAGCAGGTCCCATTCCAGGAACTGCCCGGATCGATCCTGCTTACGAGGTCGCTGAGGGCGCAAACGGACGAGGAGTGTGCGTCCACCGTGTGCGAGAGCACGCATCGCGACGGTCCACACGTGCAGGGCTCGCATTCCTCCTCCCCAGGCGTCCCTACCCATCCTTCCCACAAGAGATTGCCATCGCCGTGCGGATCGCATCGAGGAGCATACTCGGGCGCGCCGCTATAGAGCAGGATGAGCTGGTTCGGATCTGGCTCTGGCAGATCGTCTGAGGGGGGCGGGGAGGAGCAGCCGATGGGCACCCATGTGGCCAGCATGCAGAGCACAACCGAGCGCAGCGCGGCTGCTACCTCACGGCCTTCGTCAATTGTCAGCACTGGCATGAATCACCTCCACAAGCTCCACGCTGGAGCAGCAGAAAATTCGGGTCTCGCCGCTCTCGATCGTGCCGTCCACCAGGGAGACATCGGTTGTTGGCGAGCACGTTCCCGGCTCGTCCTGTGCGAAAACCACACGCACTCCTGCCAGAGGCGAATCGTCATGTCCTTCACGGCAGATTTCATCTTCTGTACGGATCTCATTGAGCGAGGCCAGCATGTTCGAGCAGTTCGCGTCGCTGAAGAGCAGCACGTCCGCCACGCAATTTCCACCGACGGGTGCGCCGCATTCGCAGGGCGTGCAGGTACGCGCGTCTCGGATCTTCTCCTGAAACTCGAAGCGCGTGTCGAAGCCCAGCCGGCACGATCCATCGTCTTCGGGTGTAATACACGCGAGCCCTTTGAAGTCTGTTACATACTCATCGGTCCACGGGCAAGCTCGTGCAAACCTCCCGCTGAGGGGTGGCAGAGCAAGCTGCGCCGACGACTTGCACTCGGCAGCCATCGTAGGTGGCTTGAGGATGACCGAGGCGAACGCGTCGCCCGGGACAGGGGACGAGATTTCGGCGCAGTGCCCTGGCGGGTCGGCTGCACCGGCGAGGTTGATCTTCATCCCTTCGCCTGCGCAGAGCGGTGCCTCGTGCGCCAGCATCCTGTCCGGCAGCGCGCACGCGGCAGGGCCGCACGCGCACGGCCCGCATACGTTCTGGTACTGAGGATTCATGGATACATCGGCCCAGCCATCCCAATAGTCGAGTCGGCCATCGGGACAGATGGGGAAATCTGGCGTGTCGCCTACCCACAACATCACCGGGTTGTCGTTGTACCGAGGCTTGGGGATCTCGATGTCATCACCCGCAGCCGAGCAGCGCGGCCGCGCTGAGAGCGAGACAAAAGGTTGATCGCATCGTGAAGCCCTTCCGCTGCTCAGTAATCGACCTTCTGACAAGGGATGATGCCGTCGCAGGGATCGAACTCCCGCTCCGGCGGCGTCATGGCCTGCGGTGGGGGAGCGGCGGGGCGGGTCGTGCGGGGCCGCGGCGCGACGGGCGGCGCGGTAGCCGCTGGTGGCGGCTCGGGGCGCCGCTCGGGAGGCGGAGGTGAGGGCAGTTGGCTGGCTCGGAGGGCGGCTACCAGGACGCCCCGCGCCAGGTGCAGCGCGGCTGCGCGGGGGGGCTGCGTCCGCCAGAGGAGGACCGCCGCCGCGCTGCCCAGCAAGAGCGCGAGCGCGAGCACCGCGCCGATCGAGCGTGGGCTGGAGCGCCGCGCTGGCGTGCCGCTCGGACGCGGAGGGCTCGAGGGCGGCGGCGGTACCGGCAGCATCGGATCGAGGTTCTGCAGGTCGGGCGCCGGAGGCGACGGAGGTGCGACCGGAGGCGCGTGGGTGACGTCACCCCGCGCGTGCCGTGGTGGCACCGCGCTCTGGAGCGTGTCGGGCGCCTCCGAAGAGCGCGGCGTGGCGACCGGAGGCGCGTGGGTGACGCCGGCCCGCGCGTCCCGCGGTATCGCGCTCTTGACTGTATCGGGCGCCTCCGAAGAGCGCGGTGTGGGTCGCGCGACGGCTCGTCCCCCCTCCTCACCCGAGGAGAACGCCTCCGCCTCGTCCTCAACGGGGATCGGCGCGCCCTCGTCCGGCTCGCACCGGGCGCCGGACGGCTCCGCGGGGACGTCACGGGCAGGCCCCGGAGGCTCGCCGAGCTCTTCCCACGCCCGGGCGAAGGGAGTCAGCGCAGCGAGCATCTCTTCGATGCTCGGGTGCCGTCGCTCGGGGTTCTCCGAGAGGGAGAACTTGATCATCCACTGAAGCAGCGGAGGCATCCCGGCGGGAAGGCTCGGGGGCCAGGTCCACGTCGAGAGGGGGCGCTGGCACAAGAGCTCGTACAGGATGGTGCCGAAGCCGTAGACGTCGGTCCGGCGTCCCACGCGTCCACCGCCGATGAGCTCCGGCGGCGCATACCCGTACGGATCTTGATTGGCTTCCTCCGCGCCGAGCTGAAAGAGACGAACGAAGCCGAAGTGCGTTATCGCGTACCGGTCATCGCCCACGACGAAGACCCGGTCCGGGCTGATGGCGCCGTGGATCACGGAGCGCTCATGCGCGCGCACGAGGCAACGGCCGATGTCGATCAGCACCTTGAGCGCGGCCGGCCCGAGGTCGTTCCCGCGCACGGCGTCGATGAGCGGGACCGCGTCGCCGAGCACCGGGGTCGCTGCCCACGCCACGGAGCCGTTCACCCCGCCGTAGAGCACGCGGACGACCTCTGGGACGTCGTCGGAGAGGCGTTGAAGGCGCGCGATTTCTTCGGTGAACGCGCCTTCATCGAGGCTCGACCCCTCGCGGACGTGCAACCAGACGAGGGCTCCCGTGTCGCCGAGCTGCCGAGCGAGGAAGTGACGGACCATGCCGCGCTCCTCTCTGAGCAGCTCGTGGCCTTCCCAGATCTCGCCGGCGGCTACCATACGAGCCTGACCTCCGCGCCGGCGCATCGCGGGCGGATCTCGGCTTTCCCCGGCAATACGACGTACGCGACCGTCGCGGTTCCGAGCGCTGCGCCGGCGAGGAGCGCAGCCGTGCCGAAGGCATGGAACAGGCTTGCTCGTGAGTCGGCGGCGCTGGCTTCGTCGTAGATCTTGCGGAACCGCGCGCTGCTCGGGGCCATCGAGCCGTCCGACAGGCGGGCCACCTTGGCGGACGTCTCGCGCTCGGCGAAGTAGCCGGCCTCGCGAAGCTCGACGGCGGCGAGGAGCAGGGTTACCGAGGCGGCGGCGCCGGCGCTCATGATCCAGGGGGCGCGGGCGCTTGTGACGGGAGCCTTGGGCGCCTCGAAGAGGGGCAGGGGGACGCGCCGCGACTGCCGCGCCTCGACCTTCACGAGCGCATGGACGACCCGCCCCTGCTCGCCCATCGCCGTGACCTCGTGCTGCCCAGGCGCGACGAAGATCGGGCTGCCCGCGCTGACCTCGCGACCGTCCACGAACAGCCGTGCCGTGCCCGGCGGGGGGCTCACATGGAGCTCCGCCACGCGCTGCCGCACCGCTGCGAGATCGGCGTGCCTCACCTCGTAGCGGCGGCGCTCGACGTCATCGGTCGGCGCTGGCATCTTCTCGACGCACTCCTCGAGCTCGGCCGCGGCCTCCTCGAGGCGATCGAGGCGCAGATCGTATTGCCCGAGCTGACACACGGCCATCGTCGAGGGCGCGATCGCGTTGACCCGCGCCCAGAGCTCGCGCGCGCGAGCGAGCTCGAGCCGCTTGGCGGCCTTCTCCGCCTCATCGATGAGCTCCTGGACCTCGCGGGACCGCGGGGGAGGCTCCGCTGCCCCGAGAGGGACGGCGCCGGCAAGGACCACGGACAGGGTGGCGGCTCGCGCTGCATGGACGAAGAGGAGACGATCACCCACCGTTCACCGTGCCGGCATGAAGGGACCACGACGCAGCGCTTACAGCACCAGCGCGGGGGGTGCTCTTCTACACCATGTTGCAACACGAGCGAACGCGGATGTTGCCTGCCTCCGCGCACGACCCCAGTCGTCGCATTGCCTTCATGCGCAAAAAATTCTCATGGATCGCCACAAAAAACAGACCGCCGCACATCTGTGCAACTCCCACGGTCGCCGAAAATCGCTGCCACCCCCGCCCAGGGGCAGCCAGCGCAGCGCGCCCGGGCGCGCGCCGCGCTCCGCGAGCTCCTGGCACAGCAGGCGTACGCCGAGGTGCGCCGCGTAGTACGGGTCCGAGGCCGGCAGGAGCCCGCGGTCCTCCGCGTTCAGCAGGAACACGAGCCGGAGGATCGCGGTGAGCAGGCCGCCGTGGAGGTGCTCCGGGCCGCGGGCGAGCGCGCCCGTCTCGTCGCGCTCGGCCGCGTCCTCGAAGCCGCGGAGCAGGATACCGAGCGCGTCGAAGGCCCGATCCGCGAGCGCGCCCGCGACGTCTGCCTGCTGCGCCCTGCTGTCCCCGGGGACGGGCTGATCCATGCCGAGCGCCCGGAGTGTACGCCAGCGCCGCGCGATCCGCTGCAGGTTTTACCTGCGCGCGGCGTTCAGGGCTTGATCTTCGCCGCGAGCGCTCGTGTGACCGCCGGCCTCGCCCTGATCGCCTTCTCCCAGCGCGCGAGGTTCGGATACGGCTCGATCGCTACCCCCATGCGCGCGGCCCCGGAGATCCACGGAAACGTGGCGATGTCCGCGATCGAGTACTCGTCGGCGAGGTACTCGGACTCGGCGAGGCGGCCGTCGAGCACCTTGTAGATGCGGTCCTGCTCGTTCTGATAGCGCTCGATCGCGTAGGGGATCTTCTCGGGCGCGGCGCTGCGGAAATGGCCGAGCTGGCCGAGCATCGGCCCCACCGCGCCCATCTGGAACATCAGCCACTCGATGACGCGCGACCGGCCCGGCTCGCTCGCGGGCAAGAGCTTGCCCGTCTTCTCGGCGAGGTAGATGAGGATCGCGCCCGACTCGAAGACGGTGACCGGCCCGTTCGGGTGGTCGTGATCCTGCAGCGCGGGGATCTTCCCGTTGGGGTTGATGCGCAGGTACTCCGGCGTTTTCTGCGCGCCGGACCCGATGTCGATCGGCTTGATCTGGTAGGCGAGCCCGAGCTCCTCGAGGAGGATGACGGGCTTGTAGCCGTTCGGCGTGGTCCACGTGTACAGGTCGATCATCTGGTGCTCCCTCCCATCGGCGGTGCCCCCGGCACCCGTCCCGGCAGCTACGGGGATGGTCCCCGGGTGACCCGCGGAGGTCAAGCGAGGGCTGAGGTCCTCGCGCTCCCCCTCGCGCGGCACCTCGACTTCACCCGAGCGAACTCGCGCGTGCGAGGCGCCGTGCGCGCTCAGCATGCCCGCAGGAGGTCCTCGCATGCCCTTCCAAATCGCACCGCCCCTGCTCGAACGCCTGCGCGCTCGACGTCTTGAACAACGTCAGCTGCGGGCAACCCCCAGCGCCGCCGGCGCGCCGCGCGAGCAGACGGGCGGCAACTTCATCGATTTCATTGGGCACCTCTTCGCTGGAACTTCTTCCGTCGATCAGGTGGCCGGGCGGTACGTCGCAGCCATGAACTCTTGGCAGGACGAGGTTGAAGACAAGTACGACGCGTTCCTGCTCGACCCCGGCATGGGACCGATGACCTACCTGACCTCCGACGGCCGCGTTCTCGAGGACCTTCGTGGCTGGGACGGCGATGAGATCGTCGAGGTCGGCGGTTTGCACGCACATTCCGCGCTGATCGTCGGCGCCCGGAAGACGGGCATCGTAGAGCTTCTCGAGCTGATCCCGCAGCCACCTCCTGGGTCGTCGGTCTGCTCGAAGTGCAACGGCAAACGCGTAGCTGAACCGGCCCCCGGATTCGGAATCGAGTTCCCCTGCAACGACTGCGACGCGCGCGGGTGGATTGATGCTGGCTGACTCCCGGAGTGGCTCCGCGCTCCACGCCTCGCGCGCAGGTCGAGTCGAGCGCCTCACCGGCGAAACACGCGTGACGCCCTTGACGCCCTTGACCAGAGGGCCGGTTTGCTCTTCGTTTTCCCCGACCATGAAGCTCGTCATCCGCTCCGCTGGCGTCTGGGGGCATCCCAATCTCCGGACGTGGGCGCCCGACGATCCCGACGCGTTCGCCGAGCTCGTGATGCTGGACATCGGGCCCAGAAAGGGGGCGGGCGCGGATTCCTTCACCCTCAGGGTGGCCACGCCGGCCGGGCTGGATCGGCTGGAGGCACGGGATGGCATCCTGGCCACCCGCCCCCTGCTCGTGATGCGCCGGTACGACTTCGACGATCTCTGGCGCTGGCTCGAGCAGACCGTCGCGTCCTGCGAGGCCGAGACCTGGCCCGCCTGCGTCGAGAACCTCCGGCGCTACTTCGGCTGGGAGTACGAGAGCTACCGGGAGCCGTGACACGGCGCGCGCTCTCCTGTTCGCCCCCGCTCCGCGCCGCAGCGCCGGCGTTCGGCGCGTGCGGCGGCTCCTCCGGCCCGGCCGTCCAGCCGGCGCTCGCGGCCCCCGGAAAGGCGGCGATTGCCGCCGGTGTCAGGCGCATCTACGCGACCGCGCTGGACAGCATTTGGGGGTTGCGGCGCAGAGCCGGTCTGTGAGATTTTGTGTGGGGGAGGTCCCAAAAGGCGACGAACTGGACAGAGCTGGTCCCGCGGCTTCGGTCGATCAGTCGACGGATAGTTCGGTGGCGCGGCTAGACGTCCAACGTCTCGAGGCAACGGCAGGAGGTGAAGGCAATGTCTGGCAATTCAGTTGACTCCGGGGGGTACAGACTCCCTCTGCGCGGCTGCCTGATGATTCATTCGAGCCGCTGCTTGGTGGCTCGGCTTGATTCAGTCGTTGGGCGCCCCTGGGGCGGCACCATTGAAGATAGATCTGCCGACCTTTGCGCCGCTTGTCCGAGGGTAGAGAAATGAGGATGACAATCTTTCTGGAGGAGTACGCGAAGCACACGGCGCTCAACGTCGGGCAAGTGATGCAAGGCGTCCGGTACTTCTACTCTCATCCGGACTGTGATGATGTCGCGCCGCGAGGGACGGTCAAGCACTGTTTCTTGTCGATGTCCCTTCGAGCGAGGCGAATCGCGAACGACCTCTTCTTTTCCGTGATTCCACCTCACTGGCATCACACGCCAGAGGAGCTTCGCGGGATGCGACCGATCCCGATCAAGAAGTGGTTCTTCTATGGATATTCAGCCTGGCAATTCGACGAGTCCGGGGAGGTCAGAGCCGACCTCGACGGAACAGAGGATCGAAGATGGGATCCGCGATGCCAGAAGCCACAGACTTGACGGGTGGAGCGCCTGACGACGGTCTGCGGCCCGCGGGATCCCGGTCGAGCACGTCCACGTGAGCGCCCCGGCGGTGCTCGATTGAGGCCATTATCCATGAATGTACAACCCTACAAGCTCGGTTCGCTGGCACCCGATAGCCGCTGGGTCGAGCATCGATACCCGGACGCGTGGGATCTCCAGCGCACCACGGGCCCCGATCGCCTGGTGCTCGCGCCGGCCGAACGCCAGATCGACCTCATCCTCGATCTCCTGCGACCGTTGCCGGCGCCGTTCGGTGTTCTCCACGTGCTCGTTGTGTCCCGCTGCGGCAACGCGGCTGCTCGGCGGCAGGAACCAGCCCCGATGCAGTTGCGAGATGTGGCCGGCTTTCTTCGCGAATTCGAAGAGTTCTTCGAGCGCGATGGCCGCCATCACGTCTGGGTCACATCGTTGCCCTCGCAGAGCACGATCGTCTACGACAACCACAACATTGTCTACGCCTACGGCCCGCTCGAGCAGTTTGTCGGCCATGCTGAGGCGCGCGGCCTGGCACGGCGCGCGATCGAGATCCCTGTCCCGCACCATCACTGCTTCAATTCCGAGTATGACGATGCTGAGGCAGCGCTGCTCGCTCGCTTCGATTGGCTTGAGTTTCCGCTCCAGCCTGGAGACGACCCGTGATCGCGGTGGCTCTCGGTGTCGCCGACGCTGGCCGACCTGGGTCTGCTGCCGATGAGAGGGTGAGCACGCGTCCCCGCTCGCGGCAGAGGCCCCGTTCGGCAGCAAAGGGGAGGCGATGCTTTCATGGGCTGAAGTGAAGCCGCTGATCTCGCGGATCGTCGGCCCGCGGCTGGTCGATCTCGGGTTCCACAACCCAGGCCATGCCATGTGGCGGTTTCGCCCGTACTTCGTTGATGTCGTCTGGTTTCATTGCCCTCGCGCCGGCATCTTCCAGGTCGAGTTTGGCTGTGGGCTGCGCAAAGCGGTCCGAAACAATCCGGCTCCCTGGCATTGCCAGTTCCGCACCCAGCCGGGGCATTCGTTCAACTGGGAGGATACACCCAGGTCGTTTCGCCTGTCGGAGTCGGAGCAAGCCGAGGTCCTTCGGCTACTCGCCCCTCGGGTCGTGGCGGCCGCAAAGCGGTGGTTCTCTCATTTCGACACGATCGACAGCGCCATCCGCGCACTGGAGAGCAATCCGTTGTCGGGGCCGCGAAGTGTAGCGCTCTGCGCCCCAGGTAGCCCTGCATACAACGAGGCGATGTCCGAGCTGCGCGCCGCGGCGGCCGGTGTGGCCGGACAACCCGCTGCGGCGGACGAGGCCGGGGCTGCGCACCGCCCTCGCCGCTGAGCGCGAACGTTGTCGCTCGCGATGAGCGGCGCGCATGCCACGGCTTCGGCAACTGAGCAGCTACGGCTGCTCTCCCCCTCTGGCAGCGGACGCCTACGGGGAGGGCCGCGGCCTGCCCTCGCCGGCGCCGAGCGCGGCGGCCCCCGCGGGCTCGCCCTGCGCGAGCGCGCCCGGCAGCGCCGCGCGGGCGCCGCTTTCGGCCTCGAGCGACGCGGCCGCGACGAGCTCCTCCGGCGAGAGGATCCGGTCGATGTCGAGCAGCAAGAGGAGCCTGTCGCCCACCTTGCCGAGGCCGACGAGGTGGCCCTGGCGGGCCCGCATGCCGAACGGCGGCGGCGGCTCGATCGCCGCCGCGTCGAGGTCCACGACGTCGCCCACGGCGTCGATGAAGAGGCCCATCCGGGTGAGCTCGCCGTCGAACTCCGTCTCGACGATGAGGATGCAGCTCCGCCGCGCGATCACCGACGCCGGGAGCCCGAGCCGGACGGCGAGGTCGATGACCGGGATCACGCGCCCCCTCAGGTTGAGCACGCCGAGCACGGCCTGCGGCATCCTCGGCACCCGGGTGATCGCGGTGATCTCGACGATCTCCCGCGCGCGGAGGATGTCCAGCGCGAGCTCGTCGCCGCCCACGAAGAACGAGATGTACTGCGACGATCGAGGCTCCGGCGCGGCGCTCACGGGACCTCCGCGCGTGCGGAGGCGGCCCGATCCGCGCCCCGCGGCGGAAAGCGCTCGAACTCGGCGTCCTCGTGCAGCGCCGCGGGGGAGCGCAGGGCCCCGTTCGTCCTGGCCCGGGCGAGCGTCCCGAGCACGGCGGCGCCGTTCGAGGCGCCCGGCGAGGCCGGGGAGCCCTCCCGGGAGGGCGGCGGGGGGCGCCGCGCGTCGCCCGCGCCGGGGGCGCGCGGCACGCGGGTGCGCTCGGGGAACGCGTGCTCGTCGCCCACCTGGAAGAAGCGCAGCATGCCCGAGAGCGCGTCCGCCTGGGCCGCGAGCTCCTCGGCCGTGCTGGCGAGCTCCTCGCTGATCGCGGCGTTGCGCTGCGTCACCTCGTCGACGCGGCGCATGGCGCTGTTCACCTGGCCGACCGCGTCGGCCTGGTTGAGCGAAGCGGTCGCCACCTCCTGCGTGAGCGCCGAGGTCCGCCGGATCGAGGGCGCCATCTCCTCGAGCAGCTGCCCCGAGCGATCGGCGACCTGCACGCTCGTCGACGCGAGCGCGCCGATCTCCTTGGCGGCGGCCTGGCTCCGCTCCGCAAGGCGGCGGACCTCGCTCGCGACCACGGCGAAGCCGCGGCCGTGCTCGCCGGCCCGGGCCGCCTCGATCGACGCGTTCAGCGCGAGCAGGTTGGTCTGGTACGCGATCTCCTGCACGATCGAGACCTTCTCGGCGATGTCGCGCATCGCGGCCACGGTGCGCTGGACCGCCGTGAGGCTCTGCTCCGCGGCGGCCGCGGCGCCGGTGGCGAGCTCGCCGGTCTGCTGGCTGCTCTCGGCGTTCTTCTGGATCGAGCCGCTCACCTCCGAGAGGCTCGCCGACGTCTCCTCCACCGCGGCCGCCTGCTCGCTCGTGCCCTGCGACAGGTTCTGCGAGGTGGCCGAGATCTGCGTCGAGGCCGCGGCGAGCGACTCGGCGCCCGTGCGGATCTCCAGGAGGACGGTCGAGAGCTTGTCCGCCATCTCCCCCATCGCCTCCTCCAGCTGCCCGAGCTCGTCGCGGCCCGCGGCCACGCCCCGGTGCCGCAGATCGCCGTCGGCGATCCGCCTGGCGAGCCCCACGGCCGAGCTCAGCGGACCCGTGATGCTGCGCGAGAGGAGGACGCTGACGAGCACGCCGACCGCCAGCGCCACGAAGGCGATGAGGCCCATGTCCCGCGAGGCGCGCTGTGCGTCGCCGCTCAGGGACGCCTGCAGCACCTCCATGTCCCTCGTGCTCGCCTGGGCGAAGCCCTCGGCCGATTCCTCGAACCGGTGGATCTCGTCCTTGTAGCCGGTCATCACGGCGTTCGCCGCCTGGGCCGTGGGCAGCTGCCCGGCGAGCGTTTCCTGCATCACGCGGCGAAAGCCGACGACGTAGCTCGCCAGGTCGCGCCGCATCGCGGCGACCGACTCCCGCTCGTGGGGCAGCGTCACGCGGCGGTCGAGCTCGTCCAGCCGGCGCTGGATCTGCGCCTCGAGCTCGTTCCATTTCTCCTGATACCCCTGCTGGACCGGGCGATCGCCCATGGTGAGGAAGCAGTCTTTCTCGTAGCGGCGGAGCTCCAAGAGGTCCCGCTCGAGCTGCAGCGCGATCGTGAGCTCCCGGACGTCCGACACCAGGATCTCGTGCGTCTTCTCCGCGACGGAGGTCAGGCCGAGGTGCCCCGAGATCGCGATGGCGACCATGAGCATCGCCATGAACGCGAGCGAGAGCGAGAGACGCAGCGCTATCCTGAGCTGGTTCATCGTGTCCTTCCCTCCGGATCCATCGCCCCTCCCCGCGCCTCCGAGGGGGGAGCCCGCCGCCATTGATCCCTGGGCGCGAGCTCGCCGCCGCTGGCGCGGCCGCGGGTGAGGTCGTTCATCAGAGCGTCCACATCGAGGATCAGCGCGAGCCTGCCGTCGGCGAGGACCGTGGAGCCGGTGATCCCACGGGTGCGGCGGAAGAGCCGGCCGAGCGGCTTGATGACCGTCCTGCCCTCGCCGTCGAGCGAGTCGACCACGAGGCCGGCCTGGCCCCCCTCGTGGGCCACCACGACCACGCTCTCGCGGGCCGGCGCAGGCCCGGAGAGCCCGAAGAGGTCGCGGAGCCGCACGCACGGCAGTGCGCGCCCGTGCACGTGAAGGACGCCGCCCGGGCCCGCGGCGAGGGCGCGGCGCGGGAGCCCGACGCAGGCGACGACCGCGCGGAGCGGGATGACATAACGCTCGCCGGCGGCGCTCACCGAGAAGCCCTCGATCGTCGCGAGGGTGAGCGGGAGCCGGAGGATCAGCGTGGTGCCGACCCCCGCGGCGCTCTCGATCCCGATCGAGCCCTCCAGCGACTCGACGCGGCGCCGCACCACGTCCATGCCCATCCCCCGGCCGGACAGGTCGGAGACGGTCGTGGCGGTGGAGAAGCCCGGCTCGAACACCAAGTTGTAGAGCTCGCTGTCGGAGAGCGCGTCGGCGTCCGGACACCTGCCCTGCGCGCTGGCCCGCGCCGCGATCCGGGCGCGGCTCATCCCCGCGCCGTCGTCGGAGACGCGGAGCGCGATGCCGCCGCCCTCGTGCGTGGCGCGCAGGGTGATGGTCCCGCGCGCGTCCTTGCCGCACGCCTTCCGTACCTCGGGCGGCTCGAGGCCGTGATCGATGCCGTTGCGGATGAGGTGGGTCAGCGCGTCGCGGAGGCGCTCGATCACCGCGGTGTCCACCTCGACGTCGCCGTGCACGACAACGAGGCGCGCGAGCTTGCCGTGCGACCGGGCGAGATCGCGCACGGCGCGCTCGTACTGCCGGAACCAGGGGCCGACAGGCACCATCCGCGCGCGGCGGATCGCCTCCTCGAGCTTGGTGTTCAGCCGGTCGAGCTCCTCGAGGCCGTCCCGCAGCGCCGCGCCGACGGCGCCGCCCGCGAGCTGGACCTCCCGCGCGATCCGGTTCCGGGTGACCGCGACCTCGCCGATGAGATCGACCATGGAATCGAGCTTCTCGACGGTGATGCGGACGGTCTTCGCGCCCGAGCTCCGGTCGCCCTCGTCCGCGGCGCTCGAGGTGGCCCCCTTCGACGTCGCGGGGGTCAAGTCGCGCTCGGTGCGCCGGGCGCCCCTGAGCCGCTCGAGCACGCGCACGGGCAGCGAGGTCGACCCCGGCGGCTCCTCTCCGGCGACCATCTCCGCGAGCTGGCGGCGCGCCGAGTCGACCGTCTCGAGGAGCAGCGAGACCACCATGCCGGTCACCGGCAGCGTGCCCCGGTGCAGATCCTCGATCACGTCCTCGGCGGCGTGGGTGAGCTCGCTCAGCCCGTGGGCGCCGACGGAGCTGGCGTTGCCCTTCATCGTGTGGGCGACGCGGAAGATGCGCTCCAGGAGGTGGCCGGCGTCGGGACGCCGCTCGAGCTCGAGGAGCGCGCTCTCGAGCTCGTCGAGGTGCTCGGCCGTCTCGGCGGCGAACATCTGCATGAGCGCGGCCCGCTCGGCATCCATCGCGGTCACAAGGGCTGGATGGCGGCGCTGCCGTCGTCGGTGCGGAAGATGAGCTTCCGGCCCTGGCTGCCGCCCGTGTCCTGCTGGACGACCCGGATCCCGGCGGCGCGCAGCACCATGACCCCGACCGTCACGTTCTGGTGTCCGAGGTGCGAGTCCCGCTCCCGGAAGGCGGAGATCATGCAGGCGCCGCCGACGATCCGGGCCTGGAGCGAGCGGGGCGTGGCGCCGAGGGCCGCCAGACGATCGAGGAGCTGCTGAAAGGCGGTGTCTCCGAAGCGCCCGAGCGGCAGCTTGAGGTTGGGGCAGCTGGGGAGCACGTAGTGGTTCATGCCGCCCACGCCGAGCGCCGGCTCCCAGAGGCAGATCGCGACGCACGAGCCGACGATCGTGGTGATGATCGTCGGCTCGCCCGACGCGAAGACGTTGCCCGGCGTGAGGTAGTGGGGCTGCGGGCTGCGCGGGGGGGGCGCGCTCAGCCGCGCTCCTCCAGCGCCGTACCGCTGCGACGGGGGCTTGAGCATCGTCATCGCATCTCCAGGGCGCCGCAGCGCTCCCGCCCCGCGCAGAACGGCCCGGCCGCCAGCGTGCCGAGCGCTTCGAGAAGAGCCTTGTCGATCGGCCCGAGCTCGGGTTTCTGCGAGAGCAGGTGGAAGACGGCGATGACGCCGACCACGCGCTCGTCCATCGTGAGCGGGACACAGGCCATGACGTCGCCCTCGCCGCGCGCGCAGGGGGCCTGGGGGGTGGCCGGATCGCTGCCGAGCGCGGCGCCCTGCCGGAAATACGGCTCGATCCGCCGCGCCACGCGCCCCACGATGCCCTCTTCCGGCGCCAAGAGGACGGCGGACGACGGAGCGACGCCGTAGGCCGCGACGACCCTCACCGCCCCGCTGCCGTCGATCTCGAAGACGGCGATCTCCTCGGAGCCGACGAGGTTCGCGATGATGTCCTGGAGGGCGCGGCACGCCTCCTCACGGGTCCGGAGCGGCAGGAGCCGGCGGCTCGCGACATAGAGGCTCGCGAGCTGCGAGCGCTGCTGTTCCTCCTCGGCGCATCGAGCGGCGGCGAGCGCGAGCGCCGCCTCGGCGCAGACGGCGCGGGCCTCGAGGCGCCCGCGGGCCCTCCGAACCCGGACGAGCAGCCGGCCGAGCGCGCGGGCGCGCCGCGCGAGCCGCTTCTTCTGCCCTTCGAGCGCGCTCACGTGCGCTCGTGACGATCGCTCGCGGCGCACCGCGCGCTCCACCCCGCGTTCCGCTTGTCCATCACGCGACATGTCGGTCTTCACCTCATTCGCCGAGACAGCTCTTGACCTTCTCGAGGAGCTCCAGGGAGTCGATGGGCTTCGTGATGTAGTCGGAGCAGCCACAGCGAAACCCCTCTTCCCTGTGCGAGACCTCGCCTCGGCTCGTGACGAGGACAATGGGCGTCTCCCGCGTAGCCTCCTCCGATCGCAGCCTCCGGCAGGCCTCGAATCCATCCATGGCCGGCATGATCACGTCGAGCAGGATCAGATCAGGTCGCTCGGCGAGCGCCCTGGCCACCGCCGCGCTGCCGTCCTTGGCAGTGACCACGTCATAGCTCTTCCGGAGGATCATCTGCTCCATCATCAGGACGGTCTCCGAGTCGTCCACCAGCAGGATCTTCTTTCGAGACACCACCGCCTCCCCTCGCAGGCAACGAAGGCCACTCGAGCGCTCGCCCGCGCGGCTCGAACGCCCGCTCTCCCCAAGGGGCGTCGCCTTTGCCCAAGGTACGCTCGGGTCACGCCCCAAGTAAACATCAATCGAGGCAAGAACACTCGGACATACAGCATCTTTCTATTGGGCTGGCGGGCCGGCGGGCCAACGGGCCGGCAGATCGGCCCGCCGGCCTCGACCTTCTCGACAGCGCGGGTGCGAGGGCCGGACGCCACGGCGCGAGCGTCTGTGTCTGGCGGAGGTGCAGAGACCCTTTGGAAGGGGACGCAACAAAGCCATCGTGTTGTACGGCCGCTTACGACGTGGGCGGACACGCCAGAGCTCCGGGCTCCCATGGGTCGGGAGACGGTGTTCTCTGGTGAGCGCAGGCGGTCAGTTGTGGTGTTCGACGTGGACGTGCCCGCGCGGCGCACGTGCGCCGTGGCCAGATCGAAGCGCGGCGAGCCGTCAGGGGCGGAGGCGATAGAGCAGGCGCGCTTTGCGTCGCCTCAGGGCAGTGGCCTGGCAGCGTTGGCTCTCTCGACGAGCTGTCGAGTCGCAGCGTCGACCTCTTCGATCGTCGCAGCGTCGACCTCTTCGATCGTCATGGAGGCCCACGCTACCCTGTTCGACGTTGGAACCTCGGTGATCCCGGGTGAGCTCGGCCTGGCGCGCTCTGTTCCGCGCCCCGCGTCGCGGCCCCGGAGCTTGGCCGAGCGACCGGCCGGTGGTACCAGGGCACGATGGACGTGAGAGCTGGGGCGCCCTCCCGGGATCCTGCGCGCACGGCGCTGCTGATCATCGACATGCAGAACGACTTCCTCGCGGAGGGCGGCGCGTTCTCGAAGCGCCACTGCGATCCGCACCAGCTCGCGCAGACCGTGGCCTGGCTCGCGCGCGCGGCGCGAGCGCAGGGGCGGGTCGTGGTGTGGGTGACCTCGGCCTACGGCGAGATCGACGCGGCGCCGGACGCGCTCCGCGGGCAGACGCACACCGGCAGCGCGTGCTGCGCCCGCGGCACGTGGGGCGCCGAGCTGTTCCCCGCGCTCGTCCCGGTGCGCGCCGAGCGCCCCGCGGGGACCGCGGAATGGCACGTCGAGAAGCGCTGGTATTCGGCGTTTCGCGACACCGAGCTGCACGCCCGGCTGGCGCAGGCGGGCGTGACCGCCGTGGTCCTGTGCGGCGTCGCGACCAACGTGTGTGTCCTCGCCGCGGCCCGCGACGCGCGCCGGCTCGGCTATGACGTCGACATCCTCGGGGACGCGACAGCGGCGGGGACCGCGGGCAAACACGCCGTGGCGCTGCGCGAGATCGAGGGTCTCGGCGGCCGGCGCCGCAGCTGGGCCGACCTGCTCTCCGACGGACCCGGGCCCGTGCACATCGCCGGCATCGGCGCGGGCGAGACGGCGCTGTGGTGCGGCGCCCTCGACAAGCGCCTCGCCGGGGACGCCGGCGCCTTCGCCGCCGTCGAGCGCGAGGTCGCCTGGACGACGATGCGCCACCGCGGAGGGGAGGTGCCCCGCCTGGTCGCCATCCAGGGCGAGCGCTCGCCCGACGGCGCCATGCCGCTCTATCGACACCCGGTCGACGAGCAGCCCGAGCTCTGCCCCTTCACCCCCGCCGTCGACCGCATTCGCAGGGAGGTCGAGCGCCGCGTCGGACATCCGCTCAACCATTGCCTGCTCCAGCTCTACCGCACGGGGCGCGACTGGATCAGCGAGCACTCCGACAAGACGCTCGACCTCGTGCGCCCGTCGTTCATCGTCAATGTCTCGCTCGGACGACAGCGCACCATGGTGCTCCGGCCCAAGCGCGTCGAGGACGGGGATGCCATCCAGAAGGTCCCTCTGCCGCACGGCTCGCTGCTCGTCATGGACCTGGAGACGAACCGCCGATTCTATCACGCCATTCGCCAGGAGGGGGACACGGAGGGTGAGGGCGGCGGCCCGACGCCGCCATCGCGCATCTCGCTGACGTTCCGGCACATCGGCACGTTTCACGATCCGGCGACCGGGGCTGTCTGGGGCGTCGGCGCGCCCGCGTCCGAGCGCGCCGACGCCGAGGCGCGCGCCCGAGCCCGATCCGCGGTCCCCGAGCCGGAGCGCGAGGCGGAGGAGCGCGGCGAGGCAGAGCGGATGTTGCAGCTCTTCCGCGCCGAGAACATCGACCCCACCTTCGATGTCGCCGCGTACCGCCCCGGCTTCGAGGCGCTCAATTTTCGCACGCTCCGCGCGTCGCAGGAGCCCGGGGGCGACCGATGAGCGCGCGGCGCGCGGTGTATTTCGTGAACGGCTCGATCTCGAGCTGGCGCGTCCTGATGGCGGCTCACGAGAAGGGACTCGCCTTCGAGCCGCGCCGCCTGCGCGTGATGCGGGAGCCCCGCGAGACGCGCACCCCGGAGTTCCTGGCCCTCAACCCGCGCGGCCAGGCCCCGGTGCTCGTGGAGCCCGACGGCACCGTCGTGAACGAGTCGCTGGCCATCCTGACGTACCTCGAGCTGCGGTATCCCGACCCGCCGCTCCTCCCGCCGCTCGCCGAGCCCGGCGCGCTCGCCTTCGCGCAGGAGTCCGAGGCCACGGCGTGTGTCTACGACCCGCTGGAGGGCCTCTTCGAGGCCGGCCCGGAGCCCGTGTCGCCGGACCGGCGAGCAGCCATCCTGGGCGCGCTCTCTGGCGTGGAGCGAGAGCTCGCGCTGTGGGATGCGCGGGCCCAGAAGACGCGGTTCATCGCGTCGGACGCATTCACGCTCGCGGACTGCGCGCTCTACCCGGTGCTCGCCTACATGCAGCGGCGCGGGCTGTCGCTCGCCGGTTATCCGGCGCTCGACGCCTACGAGCGCCGCGTGCGCGGTCGCCCCGCGGCGGTTGCCTCGTACCCCGAGGGCTGGTCCCACGACCGGGCGCGCCCCGACCTGTTCGCGCAGGCGCGTGCGGTCGCCGCCGCGACGTAACGCGGCCGCCCCGCTGGCCGTTGTGTGAACGCGGCACGTCATCCGGGCTGAAGTTGGCCATTATCACTGAACCTTCCAGAGCCGTCATTCGACCGGGACTCATCGGACAGGATCGACCGCCGTCCGTTGCGCGGTGAGCTGAATAGTTGCACCACCCTGTGCTTGACATGAAAGCGCCTTTGGACGTCTCATTGCGCCGCGATCCCAGCTGCCGTTCCGGTGAGTGCAAATCCAACCGATGAACGTTGATTATGCTCGCTCCAGGAGGTCCATCCATGCGAACGCTTGCCACTCGAGCCGCCCGCGCTGCCCTCGGTCTCTGCCTCACCGCCGCTGCCTGCGGGCAGTCCGAGCCGAACCTCTCCGGGCAAGGAGGTGCGGGCGGCGGCTCGGACGGCTCGGGCGGCGAGAGCGCGACCAGCAGCGGCGACACGACGTCGAGCTCCAGCTCGGGCAGCGGCACGGCGTCGAGCTCCAGCTCGAGCGGCGGCACGACATCGAGCTCCAGCTCGGGCACGGGTCCGGACGACACCCCTGTCGAGAACGCGAGCGCCGATTGCGAGGTCGCCGCCCTGCTGGAAGCGAGCGCTCTACCCAAGGTCTCCAAGTTGCCCAACCCGTTCACGAAGCTCGACGGAACCAGCGTTTCCACGAAAGCAGAATGGCACTGCCGGAGGCAGGAGATACGCAAACAAGCTGAGAAGTACATCTACGGCGAGAAGCCGACGCCTGACGTGGTGACCGGCACCGTCACCGAGAACAAGATCTCCGTGCACGTGGAAGCCCAGGGCAAGAAGATCGACTTCAGCGCCGACATCGTGCTGCCCTCCAAGGGGGAAGCGCCCTTCCCCGCGATCATCAACGTGGGCGGGAAAGGCGGGTTCGGCGGCATCACGCTAGGTGAAAGCCGCATCCTGGAACAAGGTGTCGCCGTCATCTACTACAACCACAATGAGATCGGCAGGGAGGGCACAGCGGAGCAATCCAGAGGAAAACCCAACCCGGGGAAGTTCTATGATATCTACGGCGGTGATCACTCGGCAGGCCTCTTGATGGCATGGGCCTGGGGCGCCAGTCGGATCCTCGACGTCATCCAGGCGTCGGGAGGCGACATCATCGATCCGACCGGGATCGGCGTCACGGGATGCTCGCGCAACGGCAAGGGAGCATTTGCCATCGGCGTCTTCGATGATCGGATCGCCTTGACGATCCCCCACGAGACGAGCACCGCCGGTGTCCCGGCCTACCGCATCGCCGACGTGCTGGGCAAGGAGCGGACGGACCACAACTACTTCGGGCTGAACTGGCTCAGCAACAATTTCGAGCCATTCGTCTTCAAGAACAATGCCTCGAACGCCGTCAAGCTCCCGATCGACACCCACGCCCTGATCGCGATGATGGCGCCGCGCGGCCTGCTCGTCCTCGAGAACCCGCACCAGGCTCAGATGGGCGCCCCCGCCGGTCATACGGCGACAGCGGCCGGAGCGGCGGTCTACAAGGCGCTGGGCGTCGAGAAGAATGTCAGCTACCACTCGAAGGTCGCCGAGACGGCGCATTGCTCTTACAAGAACGAATACACCGATCTCCTCGCCAAGAATATCGCCAGGTTTCTGAAGCACGAGGGCGAGGCGCCCGGAGAATTCGTCGTGGGCTCGGGCGGCTCCCTCAGCATGGCGGACTGGGTGGACTGGCAAGCCCCAGCGCTGGAATGATGGCGCTGTTTCGGGGAGCGCGGCGATAGGAGACGCCGGCATCGACGCGGAGGCTGCGTTCTGGCCCGCGCTCCTGGATCTCATGAAGGCGGACGCCCCTCGAGGAGATCTTGATGGCGTACGCGAGGAGGAAGAACCGGGCCACGGAACGAGGCATGGATCTGCGGGACAGCGGCGAGCGCAGGTTGTTCCCCGTGGCCGCGGCCGGGCAGCGCGGGGTCGTCCCCGCTTCACCCATCGGGCGAACCAGCCGGGTCAAATGATGGAACCGCGAAGTCGCCATAGAGCGCCAGGATTTCGTGATTCTATTGGCGTCCGTGGCGGCTTGGCGGTTCAAAAGACCCCACCTTCGGCCAAAGTAGCCCTCCTCCCCAAGGGCATCCCGCGTGGGGCTCACCGCCCGCGCGTGCGCCCGAGCAGCGAGCGCAGGATCTCCTCTGCATGCGTCCACAGCAGCGAGCCTCCCGCCTCCGGAAGCACGCGCCTCTCTGCCGCGCGCAGCCGCCCGGCGAGCGACGCCCCGAAGTCCGGTGAGTGCACCGTGCTCGTGTCCCGCGCGCCGTACCACAGGTCGACCGGCGCGCGGATGCTCCCCGGATCGAACGGCCACGGGCTCATCGTCAGCACCGTGTCGCGCGCGTAGCCGGCCGGCCCCTGAGAGAACGCCTCATCCATCGCGCGCCGGTAAGCGCGCTCGAACACCGGGGCGGTGTACACCGCGCGGTCGACGTCCGCGAGCGTCGAGAGGACGAAGCTCCACATCGCCTCGGCGCTGAACCCGCCGAAGAACGCCTCCGCGCGCGCAGGGTCGGTCGCCACCAGCTCCACGAGCCGCCGCACGTCGGGCGCCAGCGCATCGGCGAACACCGGATTCGCCAGCTCATCGGTCCCCGCGACAACGGCCACGCCAGCCACGACGCTGGCCGCCGCGCAGGCCAGGGCGAACGGCGCGCCCGCCGAGAACCCGACGGCCGCCACGCCGGACAGCTGCCGCGCCTCGAGGAAGCGCCGGATGTCCTGCGCCCAGTCGCCGAGCGTGCGGCCCGGGGCCTGGTCCGACGCCCCGAGCCCCGGGCGATCCACGGAGATCAGCCGCACGCCGAGCCCGTCGACGACATCGCCCCCGAACCCCATCGACCGGCTCGTGGCGCCGCCAGGGCAGAGCAGCACGGGGATGCCGCCCTCCGGTCCCCACTCCGCCCAGCCCAGCCGCCGGCCGTCTGGAAGCGCCGTCTCCCCGAGCCGGACCGGCTCCACCACGCCGCTGATCATGGCCCCAAGGTAGTTGACCTGCACCGAGGATGCCAGGCGCTCCACGCGTGTCGGGAAGGCGCCGAGATCGAGGACGGATACCCGCGTGCGATGCGTCGCCCCATCCGTTTATCGGCTCCAGCCCCCGGCGGGGCTCAAGGGACGCCGGAACCAGCAGCGCTCCTGCGGAACGTTGCTCCTGAACAGCAGCTCGTCCGGCGGAGCCTCCCTCTCTCGAGGAGACTCGCGACGCTGCTCGACGGTGCGCGGTCAGGGGTGGATGTTGAGCTCGTAAACGCCGGATTCATCGATCGCGCCGTCGACCACGATGACGATGCTCTGCCCTGCGTCGAGCGACACCGTGACCTCCGACGTGAACAGGTGCAGGTCCTCCCCGAGCACGTCGTCGCTGCACGCGATCTCCTCGCCATAACAGTCCCCGTCGAAGACGGCGAGCACGGTGTCGTAGTCGGAGCCGACCGTATCGATCGTGTACGTCCCCGCCTCCGGCGCGGTGAACAGGTAGGCCACCTCAGGCGCGTCGATGCCGCCGCAGCTCGCGTCCACCTTGGCGAGGCTCCCCTTGGTCGTCCCCGTCGCGGTCTGGGAGGCGAGGGGCGCGAGCTCGATGGGCTTATCGCACGTGCCGGTGCCGTCGAACAGGTCCACGTTGAGCATGTAGTCGCCCTCCGCGCCGTGGCTGTCGACGCTGATCAGGGCGGTCTGGCCGGCGTCGAGCCACACGAGCTTGCTCGAGTCCCTGCTATCGTTGACGCAGGCCATCTCGTCGCCTTCGCACCCGCCGTCGCGGACGGACAGGATCGTATCGATCGTGGAACCCACGGTGTTCATGCGGTAGAAGCCATCTGCAGGCGCGGTGAAGCTGTACGTCGCCTCGCCGCCGGGCACCGAGGCGCAGGAGGGCGCCAGGAGATCGGGATAACCCTCGGTGCTGCCCGTGACCGACTGCGGGACCACGGCGTCGAGCGCGAAGAGAGGGCACTGCGGCGCCTCCCGCTGGGTGATGTTGAGCGTGTAATCGCCGCTCGTCGACGCGCTGTCCACGGAGACGATCACCGTCTGGCCGGCGGAGAGGAACAGGCTCGCCCGCGAGTGGGTGACGACCCCCGCCGGGTCCACGTTGTCATTGCACCTGAGCGAGGGGCCAGAGCACGAGCCGTCCAGCACCTCCAGGACCGTATCGAGCGCCGAGCCGTCCGTGTCGAAGATGTAGAGCGCGTCGGCCGGGGCGGTGAAGCGATAGGTCGCCTCGGGGGCCCCGCGAGAGGCGCAGTCCGGCGCGAGGTGATCGGCGAGATCCGCGGTCGTGCCCGTGACCGTCTGCGGCACCGTCGAGCCGAGATCGATGAGCGGGCACCGCACCTCGTCGACCTCGAGCCGGTAGTCGCCCGTCGGGCCAGCGGTGTCCACCACGAGGATGACCGTCTCGCCGGCCGCGAGCGAGAGCGTGATGAGCGCCGGCTCGAACAGGCCGTCGACGCACGCGATGAGATCGCCGGCGCACGAGGCGTGGCGCGCCTCCATGAGGACGGGGAAGCTCGAGCCGGTCGCGTCGAACGTGTAGATGCCCTCGCGCGGCGCGGTGAAGCCGTAGGTCGCCTCGCCCCCGGTCGAGAAGGTCGCGCAGGCCGAGATCAGGTTGCGGAGGTGCTCGTTGTTCCCGGTCACCGTCTGCGGCAGGGTCGCGCCGATCTGGACGCCCGGGCACGGAGGGGCCTCGACGATCTCCAGCGTGAAGCTCGCCAGCGGGCCGGCCGGATCCGCCACCGCGACGAGCACCGTCTGACCGGCCTCGAGCGTCGCGAACGCGTTCGACTCGCCGGCGCCGTAGCGGCAGTAGAGCGAGCGGCCCGTGCACGTGCCGCCGTCGCGGACCTCGACGATCAGGTCCGACGGGGCGCGCCCGCTGAACACGTACGTGCCGTCCGACGGGGCCGTGAACGTGTACGTGGCGTCCGGGGTCGCGCTGATGTCGCAGTCGGCGGACACCGTGTCCTCGCGCAAGACAGTCGTGCCCGTCACCGTCTGCGGGACGACGGGATCGAGGGCGGTCGGCGCGCACTGGACCGGCCCGGGCTCGGCCACGCGGAGCGTGAAGTCGCCCTGCGCGCCGCGCGCGCCGCTCACCACCACGAGGATGCGCTCGCCCTCGGCGAGATCGACGGAGATCTGCGACTGGACGCTCCCCGCGTTGTCGTTGCAGGCCAGCTCCTCGCACGTGTCCGCCCGCAGCGCGCCGAGCGCCGTGTCGTACGAGGCCTCGAAGGTGTCGAACAGGTACGTCCCCGCGTGAGGCGCCGTGAACAGGAACGCCTGATCGACCGCGCCAGGCTCCGAGCAGGTCAGCCAGCGGCCGTCGTCGGCGCCGATCGTCGTGCCGCTCACCCGCTGCGGGACGGCGGAGCCGATGTCCTGGGAGGGCTCCGCGCTGCACGCGCAGGTGCCGCCCTCGCAGGGGCGCCCGGGGTCGCAGGCGCGATCGCACCGGCCGCAGTGCTGCGGATCTGCGGCGAGGTCCACGCAGCTGCCGGCGCAGTCGGTGAGGCCCGGGAGGCAGGTCTGCCGGCAGACGGATCCGGAGCACGCGCGGCCAGGCGGGCACGGCGCGCCGCACTTGCCGCAATGGTCCGGGTCGGTGCGCGTGTCGACGCACTCGTCGCCGCAGCGCTTCACGTAGCGGCTCTCGCGGCACTCCGATGGCCCGCCTCCGTCACCGCCACCGCCGTCACCGCCGCCGCCACCCTCACCGCCGGTCCCCAGCGGCTCGCAGGCGCCCTGCAAGCACGCCTCCCCGGCCGGACATTGCTGGCCGCACGCGCCGCAGTGCTCCGGATCGGCGTGCAGCGCCACGCAGGCCCCGCCGCAGACCGAGTAGGGAGCCTCGCAGCGCGGCGCCGGGGCGTCGTCGTCGCCGCCGCACGCAGACGCCGCCGAAAGGAGCGCGGCAGGCAGCCAGAGCGCGCCCCTCGAGAGCGCGCGCCCGAAGCGAAATCCGTGTCTGTTCATCGACATCCCCCTGCGGCACGCGCCGTCGACGCGCGCGAGCCGGCGGAGAATGCGAGCGCCTCTCCGACGTTCGGCTCCCGGGCTCCGCGCTGGTCGTTAATGGCTGACGTGGCCGCTCCGCTCATCCGACCCTGCCACCGAGGCCTCGCTGCGCCGGCCGGCGACCCGACGGCACCTCGGCCGGGTAGGCCGCTGCCCGATCGTGCCTCACGTCGCGAAGCGAGGTCAAGGCGCGCCGTCCGGCAGGCTCTTCGGGAGGGCGAGCCCGCGCCAGGTAGAGAGCGACAACCGCGCCACCCCTTGCTAGAACCGCCCGCATGTCGCGGCCCGCGCGCCCTGAAGTCCTCGCTCCCGCCGGTGATCGCGCCGCCATGGAAGCCGCCGTGCGCGGCGGGGCCGATGCCGTTTACTTCGGCCTCCGGGGGGGAGCCGCGGGCGGCGGCGCGGCGTCGCCCTTCAACGCCCGCGCGCGGGCCGCGAACTTCGACGCGGCGGAGCTCGAGGAGGCGGTGCGCTTCCTCCACGCCCACGGCGTGAAGGGCTACGTCACCCTGAACACGCTGGTGTTCGACGACGAGCTCCCGGCGGTCCGCGGCGCGATCGAGGCGTGCGCCGCGGCCGGCGTCGACGCGGTCATCGTCCAGGACCTCGGGGTGATGCGCCTCGCGCGGGCGCTCGCGCCCGGGCTCCCGATCCACGCCTCCACGCAGATGACCTGCACCGACGCGGCCGGCGTCGAGCTCGCGCGATCGCTCGGCGCCGCGCGCGTCATCCTCGCCCGGGAGCTCTCGCTCGACGACATCGCCGCCATCCGCCGGGCGACCGACGTCGAGCTCGAGGTGTTCGTCCACGGCGCGCTCTGCATCGCCTACTCGGGGCAGTGCCTGACGAGCGAGGCCATCGGCGGCCGCAGCGCCAACCGCGGCGCCTGCGCCCAGGCCTGCCGCCTGCCGTACCGCCTCGTCGTCGACGGCGCGCTGCGCGACCTCGGCGACGCGGCCTACCTCCTGTCGCCGGAGGACCTCGACGCCACCGACGTCATCCCCGACCTCATCTCGCTGGGCGTCGCCTCGGTGAAGATCGAGGGGCGCCTCAAGGGCCCGGAGTACGTCGGCGCGACCGCGCGGCTCTACCGCGCCGCGATCGACGCGGCGCTGGGCGAGGGGGCGGGCCCCGGGGCCACGGACCGGGAGGCGGCGCTCCAGGCGTTCTCGCGGGGCTCGGGCCCCGGCTTCCTGCGCGGCGTCGACCACCAGCGCCTGGTCGACGGCCGCACCTGCGATCACCGCGGCATCGAGGTCGGCGAGGCGCGCGGCGCCGCGCGCCGGCGCGGCCACGAGGTCGTGGTCGTCCGCGCCGCCCGGCCGCTCGCGCGCGGCGAGGGGATCCTCGTGGAGGGCGGGTTTGCCGGCGAGGGCGAGATCGGCGGCCGCATCTGGGGCCTGTGGGTCGCTGGCCGCGAGGTCGAGCGCGCGCCGGCGGGGGGCGACGTCGAGGTGTGGCTCGGCCCGGACCGGCGGCTGCCGGAGGACGTGCTGAGCGGCGCGCGGGGGCTGCGCGGGCGCCGGGTCTTTCGCACGAGCGACCCCGTCGCCACGCGCGCGGTCCGCGAGGCGCTCGACCGCGCCCCGCGCCGGGTGGCGATCGACGTCCGCCTCGAGGGCCGCCTCGGCGAGCGCCCGCGGCTCTCGGCGGCGGCGGAGGGCGGGGCGTCGGCCTCGGTCGAGGTCGACGCCCCGCTCGGCCGCGCCGATCGATCGCCGCTCGACGAGGCCACGCTGCGGAAGCAGCTGGATCGGCTGGGCGACACGCCGTTCGCCCTGCGCGGCGTCGGGCTGTCGCTCGATGGGCCTGCGCTCGTGCCGCCGTCGGCGCTCAACCGCGCGCGCCGGGCGCTCGTCGCGGCGCTGATCGAGGCGTCGCACCGCCCCCATCCGTCGGCGCCGCTCTCGGCCGAGGGGCTCGTCGCCGGGGTCGCTCCGCCGGACGCGCCGCCGCCGGCGCCGGGCCTCTTCGTGCTGTGCCGCAACGTGGCGCAGGCGCGGGCGGCGCTCGACGCCGGCGCGAGCGGCGTCTACCTCGATTTCCTGGAGATGGTCGGCCTCGGCGCCGCGGCGCGCGAGCTGATGGCGGCCGGGGCCTCCGTCGGGGTGGCGCCGCCGCGGATCCGCAAGCCGGGCGAGGAGAAGATCGACCGGTACCTGCTCTCGCTCGGGCCGGCGGCGATCCTGGTCCGCAGCCTCGGCGCGCTGCTCGACGCCACGCCGGGCGTGCCCCGGATCGGCGATTTCTCGCTGAACGTCACGAACAAGCTGGCCGCGCGCGAGGTGCTCTCGCGGGGGCTCGCCGCGTTCACGCCGTCGTTCGACCTCGACGCCGCCCAGCTCGAGTCGCTGCTGGACTCGCCGTTCGGGCGGTTCGCCGAGGTGGTGGTGCACCACCCGATGCCGCTCTTCCACATGGAGCACTGCGTGATCGCGGCGACGCTGTCCGAGGGCAAGGATCACCTCACCTGCGGCCGCCCGTGCGAGCAGCACGCGCTGTCGCTGCGGGACCGGGCGGGCATGGATCACCCGCTCGAGGCGGACGTGGGGTGTCGGAACACGGTGTTCCACGCGGCGCCGCAGAGCGCGGCGCACCTCGTGCCGAGGCTCGCGAGCTGCGGCGTGCGGCGGTTCCGGATCGAGCTGGTGCGGGAGGACGCCGAGGGGGCGCGGCGGGTGGTGGAGGCGTACCGGCGGCTGCTCGCCGGGGAGGTGGCGCCGGCCGAGGTCGCGCGCGGGCTGCGGGCCGAGGGGAGCTACGGGGTGGTGCGGGGGTCGCTGCGCGTGCTGCAGGCGTGAGGGGGAGCCACCACCGAGGCGAGCGCCTCGTCGGCCAAGCGTATCCCTGGTTTTCTGCGAGGAGACCTCGTTGCCCGTCGCTCGAAGCACAGCGGGATCGACCGGCTCCGCATGCACCCCTCTAGCGCGGGGCGGTTGGTGAGGGGGCCGTCCTCGCTCGAACGATGGTGGACCTCCCTGACCACTGCTCCTCCCAGCTCTCGTGGACAGTCTGACGACACCGCCATCCTCTCCGCCGCGGGCTTCCGGCGCGCCAGAAGGCATGGTACGCAGAAACCATGGATATGGCTCCTCTTGCCGCGGTCCTCTCGCGGGTGTGTACGAGTTTCCGATATGCAGTCGCGCTCGCACCTGGGGCGCCGGCAGACTACGAGGTCGCCGCCGAGCTCTGTGTGCCGCAGGAGAGCCCGCGGGACACGGTGCTGCTCACCGTGCACGGCGCCACGTACTCGAGCGTGTACTGGGATTTCCCGTACCAGCCGGAGCATTATTCGTTCGTGCGCTACGCCAATGCGGCTGGTTATGCCACGCTGAACTTCGACCGCATTGGCACCGGAGACAGCGACCGGCCGCTCTCCCTTCAGGTCACACCGACCGCGCAGGCCTATGTTCACCATCAGCTCGCGGAGGCGCTTCGGAGCGGCGAGCTCGGGCACGCATGGAGCCGGGTGGTGCTCGTCGGCCACTCGCTGGGATCTATCATTTCCGTCCAGCAGGCTGCGACGTACCACGACGTGGATGGCGTCGTGGCCACGGGGTTCTTGCACACCTACGGCCCCGGCTTGCCGCAGCTGCTCCTGAACGTCTATCCGGCCACGCTCGACCCGAGCTTCGCGGGCTCCGGCCTCGACCTCGGCTACTTGACGACGCAGCCGGGCACCCGCGGCCCGACGTTCTATTACCTCCCGAACGCGGATCCGGCGGTGATCGCGCTGGACGAAGCGACCAAGGGGCTCGGCACGTCCGGCGAGCTCGCCGAGTTCGCGCTGGTCAACACCGCGCTCACGAGCCTCCAGGTCGACGCGCCGGTGCTCACCGTCGTGGGACGGCACGACACGATATTCTGCGGGATCGCGCCGTGCGGTACCCTGCTTGGCGGGACCACGCTGGAGCCGGCCGCCTACTCGCCGGCCGCGGAGCTCGAGATCGTGGTCGTGCCCAACTCGGGCCACGATCTGAACCTCCAGATCAACGCGCCCACCGCGTACGCTGCCATCCGCGGCTGGCTCGACGAGCGCTTCCCGCCGCTCGGGGACTAGGTCTTTCACCCCACCCCTCTCCTGGAAGAGCGCGCTGTGTCAACTCCCCCGATGGCTCACACGCATACCGCCGCGCCTCCGACCATGGGCTCGCCACGTGGAGGCGCTCGCTTCATTTCACTTGGCACCGCAGGAGCTCTGAGCAGCCGCGGAAGCGATTACGTCCTTTTCGTCGTCGGTGATCAGCTCGCTTTCGACGAATTCCTCTGCGGCGTGTGCCACACACGACACATACGCGCCGTGGTTCTTCCAGGGATCGTCGCAAGGGCAGAGCTGGGCGATCGAGCAGCCGTCCGCATCCACCACATCCCCGGCCTCGGTGTCCAAGCAAAGATCTTGGGTCAAATCTCCCACGCCGTCGCCATCTTCGTCGAGCTCAAGGCGCACGATGAATTGTATGTCATCGAAGTCCCCATCGCCTCCACCGAACAGGTCCTCGAATCCGATGTAAAATTCATCACCGATCGGAGTGCTCAACGCCTTAACGAATGCGTGCACGAGGCCGTCCGGGTTGCGTGAGCCCGGCCCCGAGTAGAAAACGTCGCCGGTGTTGGTCACCTCGATGAAAAATATGAGCTCGGAGCCGCTCGGGAAGGCGCCGATGTTCACGATGTTGCCGACCGGAGTGACGTTGCCAGTGGCGAAGTAGATCGGAGATGTGGGAGGATAGGACGTGTCAACGAATACATTGGAGTTGAAGCCTGCGGTTCCGTTGCAGAATTTGGTTTGAACCGCAGCGTCGTAGGTCAGTATGAGCGTCGCGCCGACGTCATCGGTTTCGATGGTAGGCATGCCGCATTCATTCGTGACGTCTGCGCTGGCGGCGCCGCTGAACAAAAGAAACGCTGTGAGCGCACCGAACGATTGCGATCTCATGGTTCTCCCCCTCCGTAAAAAGACGGCTCGCCAGATAATAGCGATTCGCCGAGGCAGTGGCTTAGCTCATAACGCGCGCCGGTCCAAGTGGAATTTGCGCGAAGCTGTAACGGTGTGCGAGGCGGAATCGCGCCATGACAATCCGCAACTCGAAACCCGCGCTGGGCAGATCCCTGGCCGAATCCATGCGGTCTGCGATGGAAGCGCCATGGCGGTCCATTGGTTGAACTCGACGGGCAAGGCGCCTTGGAGGTGCGGTGAGCAGAGCAGGGTGCGAGGCAGCCCCGAGAGCCCGGACGGTCGTGGGGGTGATATCGTGGTGCGTTGTCACGATCGCGGCTGGCCGGTCGATCACTGATCCAGACACACGTGAGTGACCATGACGGAGTGGCTCAGAAGCAGCATCCTTCTGCTTCGACGTGCGTAGGGCGACTAGGGCGCAGAGATCTTCCCCATCCGACCGGCCAGTTCGTCGACGTCAAGATCACCAACAAAAGCTGCCCAACACCATCAGCCCGACGGTCGGCTGCACCAGCGGCCAGGGAGGCCCGCTCGACGACTTCGGCGACGAGAGCCTCGCAGGCGGGCTCGTCGATCCGATCCTCGCTTGAGGGAGGGGATACCCGAACCTTCGGACGGCGCTCCTGACACGACGTCAGCGGCCATGATCGGAGCGTCATGGTCGGTCGTCTCCTCGTCGGCCACCCCCGCTCGCTTCTCGCGCTGGCATGGGAGTTGCTGAGTTCCGCCGGCATGAAAACATGGAGTGTGGTGGCGCTGGGGTGTTGGTTGCTCGCTGGCTGCAGCGGTCCCGATTTCGATGAAAACCGCGCGAAGTGGCGTGCAGACCGGCCAGAGGAGTATGTCATCTCGATCTGCGGCACCGGCATCGCCCCCGGCTGCACGCTCGCCGCGGTCTCCGGTGATACCGTCGTCGCAGCCGCTCATAGCGGGTTCGTCGCTCCGCACAGCGATTGGACGTTCGTTGAAGCGCCCGAGCAAGCGGATCCGGTGGAAGCCCTGTTCGACCGAGCAGAGCGCGAGAGCGAGAGCTGCGAGCTCCGCAACATTCGCTTCGACGACCGCTACGGCTACGTGGCGGACTACTATCACAACTGCGGTACAGAAGGGAGCGGCGAGGAAGTCACCTGCTTCCAGGCCGACACGAGCGACGTGACGCGCTGCGCGGAGTGAACGCACGGCGAACACCGGTCAACAGACCGAGCTGTCCGGCCTGGCGCCGCGCCGTGCGCTCGGCTCTGCGGAGCGGCCTCGGACCCCCGGCCGCCATTTTCAACCCAGCAGATAGCCCGTAGAGTCCCCTGACATGCGGGCGCGAAGATCGGCAGGGGGCAGGGCTCTTCTTCTTGTTCTTGTGGTCGCCGCCGGTGCAGCGAGCCCCGCCGGATGCGGCGGGGAGGACGGCGCAGCGGTCAGCATGGCAGGGAGCGGCGGCGCAGGCACGAGCGGCGCAGGCGCGAGCGGCGCAGGCACCCCTGGCGCCGGGCCGGGTAGCGGCCCCGCCGGCGGCGGAGGCGATGGCGGCGGCGGGGCCGGCGGCCCCGCGGCGCTCTGTCCGCCGCTGCCGCCGCCGAGCGGAAACGTCATCGAGGTCGGCCCCTCGCAGGCCGGAGAGCTCCAGGGCATCGCGCAGAGCGCGGAGACCGGTGATTCGATCGTGCTCCTCGACGGAACGTACGATCTGAACGGCTCCTACCTCCGGTTCGCCTCGCCGGGGGTGACGCTCCGCTCGAAGAGCGGCAATCGGGAGAAGGTCATCCTGGATGGGGGCTATGCGAGCGCTGAAATCGTGCAGATCGTCGCCTCGGACGTGACGATCGCCGACGTGACGCTCGCGCGGGCATACAACCACCCGATTCACGTCATCGGCGGCGACGCCGGCGACACCAAGGGCACGCAGATCTACAACGTCCGCGTGATCGACCCCGGCCAGCAGGGCATTAAGGTGAACGCAGGCGCAGACCAGGCGACGTTCGCCGACGAGGGCGTCATCGCCTGCTCGCACGTCGAGCTCACCGACGAGGGGCGCTCGCACGTGAGCGACTGCTACACCGGCGGCGTGGACATCCACAGGGCCCGCGGCTGGCGGATTCACGACAACACCATCGCGGGCTTCTGGTGCGACTCCGGGCTGTCCGAGCACGCAATCCACGTCTGGACAGGGAGCCGTGATACGATCGTCGAGCGGAACGCGATCCGGGATTGCGCGCGGGGAGTGGGCCTCGGCCTCGGCGAGACGACCGAGGGGCGGACGTACGCGGACGACCCGTGCCCCGGCGCCTCGACCCTTGGCCATGTCGGAGGGGTCGTCCGGAACAACACGGTCTTCGCGGGGAGCGCCGCGCTGTTCGCGTCGCAGTCGGGCTTCGACTCGGGGATCGCGATAGAGCAGGCGTGCGGCGCGCGCGTGCTTCACAACACGGTCGTGTCGACGCAGGCACCCTTCTCATCGATCGAGTGGCGGTTCAGCAACACCAGCGCGACGATCACCAACAACCTCGTGAGCCATCAGCTGAGGGAGCGCGACGGAGCGAAGGCGACGCTCGCTGGCAACCTGGAGATGGCGCCTGCCTCCCTGCTCGCGGGCGCCCAGGGAGGCGATTTGCATCTGGCCGCGGGGCAGGATGGGGCCATCGACAAAGGCGTGGCCGTATCGGCGGGAGAGGTCGCCGACGACATCGACGGCGAACCCCGGAGCGGCGCGTACGATGTCGGCGCCGACGAGCTTCCTGGCACGCAATGACATGCCTGCTCCGGGCGTGCACGGCGCCCGCCTCGCCGGCTCTCAGCACGACGACCGACACCGGGGGCGCGTCGGCGCGCCGCTCGTCGCCCGCCATGCGCTCTACCAGCGGGGGCGACGAGCGGCGGTCCGATCAGAACACGAGCACCTCGCCGCCTGACGCGAGCTGGCACGCGCCGTCCTGGGGATCACCGCCGGTGCGGAGGATCTCGGACGGCTCCGGCTCGCGGTAGACGCCGGAGAGCGCGATGTCGACCATGCGCAGGATCGCGCGATCGAGCTTGGTGACGAAATAGCAGGGGATCGTCGGCTCCTTGTGCGCCCCGCCAACCCCGGAGTCCTCCGTCAGGAAGAGGTATCGGCCGCCCGTGAGCTGCGCGGCAGAGCGCATGCTGAGCTCGGTGAGCTCATCCACGCCGCTCGACGCGACGGGATAGACAGCCACCCCGAGGTCCTTGAGGGCTCGTATCCCGCTCGCCATCGCCGCGGCGTTGTTCTCGTGGTGGGGCGCGTCCGCGACCCAGAAGGCGAGGCGCGCGGTGTCGCCGCCCGTGCGCCAGGAGAGGTCGGCCGCCTTGGAGAGCGCCATGTCCGGCGCCTCCGGGAAGTCGCCGCCGCCGCCGGCTGCCTGCTCGGCGAGCTTCTCCTGGAACTCGTCGGGATCGGAGCGGAAGTCGAACCACCGGACGATGTAGTCGTCCTCGGTGTCCTTGTACAGGACGAGCGACCAGCGCTGCTGGGCGTTCGGGTACCTGGCGAAGATGGAGTCGGAGAGCGCGATGAACTCCGTCTGGAGATACGTGATCTCGTCGCCCATGCTGCCGGTCGTGTCGATGACGAGCGAGACGTCGAGCGTCTCCTTTTTTCCTGGAGGCGCCGCGAAGAGGCTGTGCGCGGCCTGGTGGTCGGCCTCGGTGAAGGGCAGGACGCCCGGGAGCTGCTGCGAATAGAGCGTGCTCCGGTACGAGAGGAAGAAGTCGAAGTTGCGGTTGTCGTCCCAGACGCCCGCGGTGAGCGTGCCAGCCTCGACGCTGCTTCCGCCGCCTGCGCCGCCTGCGCCGCCTGCGCCTCCGCCGCCTCCTGTGCCCAGGCTTCCGCCGGGGGAGCCCTCGCTCGGAGGATCGCTTCCATCCGACACACCTCCCGAAGCGGCTGAGCCGACCGCAGCGCCTGAGCCGAAGCTCGCATCGGGGACAGCGCCGGAGTCAGCGCCGGCGCCCCTCCCCGGGATCTCGCCGTCGCCGCCCTCTGCTGAGCTCGATCCGCCCGAGCACGCTCCCAGCGCGAAAAGGCCTCCCACCATGAAAGCGAAGCGGAAACGGGTGTGCATCGGGATCTCCTCGGCCGCCAGGGTCGTCACGCGCCGACGTCGGACGCGGCCGGGGAGGCTGCAATGCACGGCGCGTACCGGGTCATGGCCGAGTGATTTCATGTACTTACGTGGCTACACGAGGTGCGTTCTGTGCCAAGGCGCGCCGGAGCGCGCCGAGGAGCAGCAGGCGCGCGCCCTCGGGATCGCCGCCGAGGTTGTGGGTGATGTCGCCACGCCGGGGACCTGCTCCCCGCTGTAGACCCCGCAGAAACTACTTCTGCTGCCACGGCTTGCGGAACTCCGGATCTCGGCTGAACCCTTCTCGGTCCAGATGACCGATCACTCCATGACCGTCTTGCGCCTTGAGCAGCGGAGTTGCTGATCTGCTGCTTCCCAGGCAGCAGCGGCGTGCAGCGTCGGCGACTTGGTCTGGGAGATGGGATTGCCGATGATGGCGTGGCGGTCGGCCATCCGGCTCCTGGCAGAACGGGTCGAGGCGGGGCCCCGAAGACGACGTGTGAACGTTCACATAACCGATGTCAACTCGAAACGACCGCCAGCGACCGTCCTTGTGCCCCCATGGCAGACAGGTCTCCTCCGGAGCGCCGCGTCAACGGGGGCGGGCATCGGGCCGCCGTCGGCGATGATCGCGGCAAGGCGCCCGCGCCTCTTGCCGCGGCGCTCTGGAGGAGCCGCCGCCAGCCTCGTGCTCCCTCGGGCTCGGGAACCTTGCGGACCGGTCGATTGGAATTGACGCTGCCCATGTGATCGTTCACATTACCGCCCAGGGGTATCCTTGTTGCTACGCCTTGCTCGGGTCACCACGCGTACCGAGGCATTCTTCGTCTGATCGATTTTTGCACCAGCTCCGTTCGCTCGGTCGTCGCGGAGGCGATCGCCGGACGATGGGGATTGGCATGGCCGAGGGGGCTCCACAAGAGAACACCGCATCCCGCGCTTGTTCGGCGGCTGTCGTGAAATCTCGAGTGCTGTTCACCGGAGATGATTCCTTCAAAGATCCGGCGGTGCTGGCGACGCTGCCGGATGACAACCGTCGGCGGCGTGATCTATGTTGAAGAGCATGAACCCACAAAACCACGTGTCACGGAGGATGTTCCTGGCCATCCTGGGCTCGGCGTCCGTCGTCGCCGGCTGCTCCCGCGAGGAGAGCGACGCCGCGCGCGCCGCCCAGACGCCGGCGCCTGGCGCCGATACCGCGGGGCGGAAGCCGAAGAAGCTGACCGAGATCGTCGTCGGCTTCTCGCAGACGGGCGCCGAGAGCTCCTGGAGGATCGCGCACAGCAAGTCGATCCAGGCGGAGGCGGAGAAGCGCCACGTGCAGCTCCTCTTCGCAGACGGTCAGAACGTGCACAACAACCAGGTCAACGCCGTCAACGGGTTCATCACCAAGGGCGTCGACGTCATCGTCATTGCGCCGCAAGAATCCGTGGGCTGGAAGCCCACATTGAAGGAGGCCAAGCGCGCCGGGATCCCGGTGGTGCTCACGAGCCGGGGCGTGGACGCGGAGGAAGATCTGTACGAGACGGTGATGGTCGCGGATTTCGTCTGGGAGGGGCGCCGGGCAGGGGAGTGGCTCGCAAAGCAGACGAACGGCAACGCGCGGATCATCGAGCTCGTGGGCACGCCGGCGGCGGACGTGGCGGTGATGCGCAAGACCGGCTTCGCCGAGGCCATCGCGAAGCATCCGGACATGAAGATCATCGCGAGCCAGAGCGGTGACTTCACGCGCACCAAGGGAAAAACGGTGATGGAGACGCTGCTCTCGGCCCACAAGGGCGAGATCAACGCCGTCTACGCTCACAACGACGACATGGCGCTCGGGGCGATCCAGGCGATCCAGGCGGCAGGGTTGAAGCCCGGGCAGGATATCCTGGTGATATCGATCGACGCCGTGAAGCCGGCGTTCGAGGCCATGATGGAGGGGAAGCTGAACGCGACGGTCGAGTGCAACCCCATGCACGGCCCCCTGCTCTTCGACACGATCGACAAGATCGTGCGTGGTGAGAAGGTGCCGAAGCGCACGATCGTCCCTGGCCAGATCTTCGAACGCGAGCAGGCAGCGACGGCCATCGGCTCGCGGCCCTACTGAGGGAAGGCCTTGCTCTCTGTCGAGGGCCTCAGCAAGTCCTTCCCCGGCGTTCGCGCGCTGCACGACGTGCACGTCGAAGCGCGCGCCGGCGAGATCCAGGCGTTGATGGGGGAGAACGGAGCCGGCAAGTCGACGCTGATCAAGCTGCTCACCGGCGTCTATCCTCCCGACGCCGGGACCTTGCGCCTCGGCGGTGCGGTGATCCGGCCGACCTCTCCCCGCCACGCGGAATCGCTGGGGATCAGCGCGGTGCACCAGGAAATCAGCCTGATCCCGCACCTTTCGATCGCGGACAACATCATGCTGGGCCGGCAGCCTCGGCGCTTCGGCCTGATCGACGGGCGCGCTGTCCGCGCGAAGGCTCGTCAGGCCCTCGCGCGCCTCTCGCTGGACCTCGACGTGTCGCGATCGGTGGCGGCGCTGCCCACCGCGCTGCAGCAGATGGTCGCGATCGCCCGCGCGCTCGCCGTGGACGCGCGGATCCTGATCCTGGATGAACCCACCTCCAGCCTGGATGAAGCGGAGACGCTGCGGCTCTTCGACGTGATGCAGAGGCTGAAGGCCCAGGGGTTGGCGATCCTCTTCGTGACTCACTTCCTGGATCAAGTCTACGCGGTCAGCGATACGATCACGGTGCTCAGGAATGGCTGCTTGGTCGGGCAGTACGCGAGCAGCGCGCTGCCTCGCCTGGAGCTCGTTCAGGCGATGCTGGGCGTCGAGCTCGGCGCGAAAGGCAGCGCCGCGCCAGGCGGCTCCGCCGGTCCGGGAGGGGCGGCGAGCGCCGCGGAGCCGGCGCTCGCCGCGCGCGGCCTCGAGAGAACGGGGGTCATCGGGCCGATCGAGCTCGCGCTGCGGCCCGGCGAGGTGGTGGGGCTGGCGGGGCTGCTCGGCTCTGGCCGGAGCGAGACCGCCAGGATGCTCTTCGGGATCGAGCCCGCCGATCGCGGTGAGCTCGCGGTGAACGGACGTGCGACCGAGATCAAGACGCCACGGCACGCGATCCGGGCCGGCCTCGCGTACTGCCCGGAAGACCGCAAGGTGGATGGCATCATCCCGAACCTCTCCGTGCGAGAGAACCTCGTGCTCGCCTTGCAGGCCTCCCAGGGGGCGCTGCGGGTGCTCCCGCGCCACGAGCGGGATCGTCTGGTCCAGCACTACATCAAGGCCCTGAGCATCAAGACGCCGTCCCCCGAGACGCCCGTCAAGCTGCTGTCGGGCGGCAATCAGCAGAAGGTGCTGCTCGCGCGCTGGATGGCCATGCAGCCACGGATCATGCTGCTCGACGAGCCCACGCGCGGCGTGGACATCGGCGCCAAGCTGGAGATCGAGGCGCTGGTGAGGTCGCTCAGCGAGAAGGGGGTCGCCACGGTCTTGATCTCGTCGGAGCTCGAGGAGATCGCGCGCAACTGCTCCAGGGTGGTGGTCTTGAGAGACCGCAAGCAGCAGGGCGAGCTCGCAGGGGAGTCCGTGACGCCTTCGTCCATCATCCAGGCTATCGCCCATCAGAAGGAGACGCCGCCCGATGCTTGAGAAGATCACGGAAGCGGCGCGCACGAACGCCACCCCCACGGGCATCGGGATCCTCCTCTTCATCGGGTGCGCGGGCGCTCTGCTGCTCATGCGCGGGCGCCGCGAGGCCTGGCCTTTGCTCGGCCTCCTGGCGCTCCTTCTGTTCAATTCCGTCCTGTCCAAGAATTTCTTCTCCATCGTCGAGCGCGACGGGGCTTATTACGGGACGCCCATCAACCTGCTCAACCAGGGCTCGGAGGTGATGCTCCTCGCGATCGGCCTGACCCTGGTGATCGCCGTCAGGGGCATCGACCTGTCGGTCGGCTCGGTCATGGCGCTGTCCGGGGCCACCTGCGTGATCCTGATGAAGGAGGCTCACTGCGGGCCGCTCCTGGCTGCGTTCTTGTCCCTCGCCGTCGCCGGCGGCGTCGGTCTGTTCAACGGCGCGCTGGTGACGGCGCTGAACATCCAGCCCATCATCGTGACCTTGATCAGCATGGTCGGTGTCCGCGGCGTCGCCATGCTCATCACCCGCGCCGAGCCCGTGACGCACACGGATGCGACGTTTGCGTTCATCGGCAACGGTCATGTCGGTGGCTTGCCCTTCTCCATGGTGCTTGTGGCCGCCGTGTTCGTCGTCGCCGCGCTGCTCTGCCGGAGGACGGCGCTCGGTCTGTTCATGGAAGCGATCGGCGACAACGAGCGGGCGAGCCGGCTCGCAGGCGTCGGCGACCGCCGCATCAAGCTCTGGTTGTACGGCTTTTCGGGCCTGTGCGCCGGCATCGCCGGGCTCGTGGCCGCCTCGTACATCTCCACGGCCGACCCCGATCGCGTGGGGCGCCTGCGGGAGCTGGACGCCATTTTCGCCGCGGTGATCGGCGGTACGGCGCTCACCGGCGGGCGCTTCTATCTGGGGGGCACCCTGATAGGAGCGTTGTTGATCCAAACGCTCTCCACCACGATGTACATCCAGCATGTCCCCTCGGAGATCGAGCCGATGCCCAAGGCCGGCGTGATGCTGCTCAGCTGTCTGCTGGTTTCGGAGGAGTCGCGCCGGCGGCTCGTCGAGCTGCTCGGGCTCAAGCGGTGGCAGTAGCGATGCTCAGCTGGGATCGGCGGGATCTGCCGCTCATGGTGACCGCGGTCCTCCTGATCGCGCTCTACTCGGGGGTGCTGGTCTGTTACGACACGGCGCGTAGCCTGCGTTTCCTTGTCGACCTGATCAAGGGGAACGCGGCGATGGGCCTCTGCGCGGTGGGCATGACCTTCGTCATCCTGTCGGGGGGGATCGACCTCTCGGTCGGCTCCGTCGTCGCGCTCACGACCGTGCTCGTCGGTACGCTGGTGGCCGGTGGTTGCCACCCGCTGTTGGCGTTCTGTATCGGCCTCGCGGTGTCGGTCGCGTTCGGCGCCATGACGGGGCACCTGATCCATCGTTTCTCTCTGCCCCCGTTCCTGGTGACGCTCGCGGGCATGTTCTTCGCCCGCGGCGCGGCGTTCCTCGTCAGCATGCAGCCGATCGGCATCGATCACCCTGTGCTGGACTGGATCGTCGATGAGCTCGGCTTCGCGCTGACGATCCCGGGCCTGGACCGAACCTGGGTCCCGGCGACGGCGCTCTTGTTCCTGGTCGTCCTCGTGCTCGGCGTGATCCTCGGCCGTAGCACGAGCTTCGGCCGGAACGTCCTGGCCATCGGCGGGGACAGGCAGGCGGCGCTGCTCATGGGGGTGCCGCTGGGCGCCACGACGGTGGGTCTGTACGCGTTGTGCGGCTTGTGCGCGGGCCTCGGCGGGGTCACGACGGCGCTGATCGACAGCGCCGGAAAGCCGAACATCGGCGCCGGCCTGGAGCTCGAGGCCATCGCCTCGGTGGTGATCGGCGGAACGCTGCTGACCGGGGGGGCTGGCAGCGTCGTCGGCACCGTGATGGGCGTGATGATCACGGGCATCGTGCGGGCGGTGATCAACCTGGATGGACGGCTGCCGTCGCCCTGGCACCACATCAGCATCGGGCTGCTGCTGCTCGTCTTCATCGTCATGCAGCAGGTACTGATCCGCTCGGCCCCCGCAGCCAGGGGGGTGGAGTACGGTCGTCATTGATGAATGTGGAGAGCGAGGAGCGATAGAATGAACGAGACCAAGCGAATTCTGGTCACCGGGGCGGCGGGCAAGGTCGGCCAGGCATTCATCCGCAGGTTCCTGTCGAACCCCGCGTTCGAGGGGTGGAAGGTCCGTGCGCTGTGCCACAACCGCATGCTGGAGCGGTCGGCGCGCGTCGAGGTGCTGCGTGGGGCCATCGAGGACAGGACCGTCGTCAACGAGGCGATGGAGGGGGTGAGCCACGTGCTGCACCTGGCGACCAGCAAGGAGACCCCCGAGAGCATCATGGACGTGGCCGTCAAAGGCATGTTCTGGCTGCTGGAGGCCTGCCGCGCCAGCCCTGCGTTCGAGCAATTCATCCTGGTCGGGGGCGACGCCGGGATGGGCCACTTCTTTTATCCGCACCCCGTCCCCGTCACGGAGGCGCAGCGGCACAGCGCCTACCCGGGCTGTTACGCGCTGTCCAAGGTGCTCGAGGAGGTCATGCTCGAGCAGTACTATATTCAATATGAGCTCAACGGATGCTGCCTGCGCGCGCCGTGGATCATGGAGAAAGACGACTTCAAGGCGCAGCTATCCTTCGGTGACGACGTGTTCGGAGGGCCGAGGTGGCGCGATCTGGTCGGCGCCGAGGCGGCAGAGGGGTACGTCCGCTCGGGCGCCGTGCCGGTGATGCTCGACCGCCGCGGCGAGCCGGTGAAGCGTAACTTCGTGCATGTGGACGATCTGGTCACCGCGATCCAGAAGGCCATCAATCATGAGAAGGCTCGCCAGCAGACCTTCAACATCTGCATGGACGAGCCGGTGGACTACGGGGAGCTGGCGCGTTACCTGGAGGCGACGCGGGGCCTGCCGAGCGTGAGGGTGAAGACGCCGTTCCATTCGACTTGGCTGGACAACTCGAAGGCGAAGTTTCTGCTCGGCTGGCGGCCGCAGTACGATTTGGCGCGGCTCACGGACGCCGCCTTCGACCACGTGCGCGCGCCCGATGACCCGCGCGTCACCTGGTACCCTGGTTGATGGGCCCTGCCTCCCCGCGGCGGCCCGTTCCCGTGGCGGGCGAGCCTGGCGATCACGCCGACGCCGAGCTTCGCTGCTAGGGGACGGGCCCGCCTACAAGCACCGTCGCCCGGCGGCCCGGCGTGCGCGCGTAGGCCTCCACGACGGCCCGCCCCACGCTCGCCGCGCGCCCGCGCTTCACCAGGGCCACGATCGCGCCGCCGAAGCCGCCGCCGGTCAGCCGGGCGCCGAAGACGTCCGGCTGCGCCCGAGCGCTCTCCACCAGATCGTCGACCGCCGGCACGGACACCTCGAAATCGTCGCGCATCGACCGGTGGGACGCGTCGAAGAGCTCGCCCAGGCGGCCCAGATCCCCGGCGCGGAGCGCGGCCACGGCGGCGAGCACCCGGGCGTTCTCGGTCACGACGTGGCGCGCGCGCCGGTCGAGCGGCGCCGGCAGCGACGCGATGCGCGGCTCCACGGTCGCGTCGACGTCCCGGAGCTCCGGGACGCCGAGCGCCGCGGCCGCCCGCTCGCACTCCGCGCGCCGCGTCTTGTAGTCGCCGCTCGCGTGCTGGTGAGCCACCCCGGAGTCGACAACGAGCAGCTCGGCCTCCGCGGGCAGCGGGATGCGCTCGAACGCGAGCGTCCTCGTGTCGATGAAGAGCGCCGTGCTCTCGTCGGCGAGGCTCGCGGCCATCTGATCCATCGTCCCGACCGGCGCGCCCACGAAGTCGTGCTCCGCGGCGTGCGCGATGCGGGCGATCTCCACGTCGTCGATGGACAGGCCGAGCATCGACCGCAGGGCGCGGGCGAGCGCCACGAGCAGCGAGGCGCTCGATGACAGGCCGCTTCCGAGCGGTACTGTCGACTTGATCCTCGCGTCGAAGCCGGGGATCGATGCGCCACGGCTGCGGAGGACCGCGGTGATGCCCTGCACGTAGTCGAGCCACAGTCCGCGGCGCGCCTCCTCGCCGGCGCGGAACGAGAGCCGGGCGCCGCCGTCCACGTTCGCCGTCGCGACCTGGATGAGCCTGTCTTCCCGGGGCGCGAGCTCGACGCGCGTCTTCTGCGGGATCGCCGTCGGCAGCACGTAGCCGCCGCTGTAATCGGTGTGTTCGCCGATCAGGTTCACGCGCCCCGGCGCCTCGGCCAGGACCTTCGCCGGACGGCCGAAGACGACCTCGAAGCCATTCTCCTTCACCGTCATCGCGGCGCACCCATGTTCACGGGGCACAGGGAACCCAAATGGTTCGGAGACGTCAAGCCACAACTGCGGGAGATCGCCGTCCTTGGTTGAGCTCGAGGGGCTCGCTCATCGCTCATCCATGCCGGGCGCGTCGCTCAGGCTGCCCGCAGCGCAGCGATGACGGGCGCGGTGTCGGGCCGCAGGCCGCGCCACAGGGTGAAGCACTCGGCGCCCTGCTCGACCACCATGCCGAGGCCGTCGGCTGTCTGACCCACGCCGGCCGCGCGCGCGGCCTGCACGAAGGCGGTCGGTTCCTTCTTGTAGGCCATGTCGTAGGCCAGCGAGCCCTCGCTCCACACGCCGGCGGGCAGGGGCGGCACCTCGTTGGTCATGGAGGAGGCGGAGCCGTTGATGATCACGTCGAAGCGCCCGGCGATGTCGGCGAAGCCGCCGCCGGCGAGCCGGACGGCGCCGGCATGCGGGCCGAACTCGGCGGCGAGCTCCACGGCCTTGCTGGCGGTGCGGTTGGCGACGAAGATCTCGGCCGGCTGCTCATCGAAGAGCGGCAACAACGTGCCGCGCACCGCGCCGCCCGCGCCGAGGAGCAGCACGCGCGCGCCCTCGAGGCGGCGGCCGAGGTTATGGGTGATGTCGCGCACGATGCCGAAGCCGTCGGTGTTGTCGCCGAGGACGGTGCCGTCGGCGCGCAAGGTGAACATGTTGATCGCCCCGGCGGCTCGGCCGCGCGGCGTCAGCTCGTCGGCCAGCGCAAAGGCCTCGAGCTTGAAGGGCATGGTGATGTTCATGCCCTTGCCGCCGCTCTTCTGGAACTCGCGCACGGCGGCGGCGAAGCCATCCAGCTCGCCGAGGATCGCGCCGTACACCATGTCCTGCCCGCACTGCCTGGCAAAGGCGGTCTGCAGCGCCGGCGACTTGGTCTGGGAGATGGGATTGCCGATGATGGCGTAGCGATCGGTCATGGGTGCGTCCAGGCCTCAGCGACGCGGGGCCACGCCCGCGAGCGCCGCAGATCTACGATGGTGTCCAGCCAATTGCCAGGAGCGCGCGGCGGCGCCATGGCGGCCGAGGTGCAGAGCGCCTTCCACCGCCCTCCCCGGGAAGAGGCGAGCAAGGCGCCGCCATCGGCGCGCCGCGCTCAGTCCTGGTAGCTCTCGGCCTTCGACGCCATCACCAGATTGAGCGGCGACGACCCCAGGAGGTCGCGCTCGATGGTGTCGCAGATGCGCGTGAGGGGCAGGTCGTTCGGCTCGTGGCCGAACGGGTCGTCGAGCTCCCCGCCGAGCGCCTCGATCATCAGGACGGGATACGCCACCATCATCGTCACGACGGGCGTCAGCACCCCGAGCGCCTCGACGAGGGCGAGGGGCAGCGTGGCCAGGTAGAGCGCCACGCCCCGCTGGAGGAGCAGGATGTAGCCGAGCGGCGTGGGGGTCTTGAGGATGCGCTCGCAGCCCCCCAGGCAGTTGACCAGGACGCTCAGCTGCTCCTCGGCGCACACCGCCATGTTGCGCTCGAGGCTCCCCGCCCGGACGAAGGCCGCGAGGCGCTCGGAGACCTGCTGCGCCGCGCGGAGCGGCGGGTGAGGGTGCGCCGCGAGGGCCTCGATCTGCTCCGCCGGGAGCAGCCGTTCGATCTCCGGGCGCTCGGCCTGCCCGCGCAGCGAACGCCGCGCGGCGTGGACGAACACCACCACCCAGACGGCGACCTCGCGCGCCGCGCCCGGGTCCACCGCGGCGTGCGCGTTCACGATGCGCGTGATGTTGCGGCTCGCGTTCACGATCGAGCCCCAGAGGGTGCGACCCTCCCAGAAGCGGTTATAGGCCGTGTTCGTCCGGAACGCGAGGATGAGCGCGATCACCGCGCCGGCGACCTCGTGAATGCCGATCGAGAGCGACACGCGGGGGATGTGCCTGTGCGCGAGCCAGAGCGCGGCGGCGATGACCCCGAAGGCCAGCACGCGACGCATCACGCCCGGCGACAGGGAGCCCCGCGGCGAGACGAGCATCTGAAGCCAAGTGCGCCTGGTGTAGGGGATCATCGGGGCGACCCTCGTGGCGATGCCCTCCCGGAGCACCGGAAGGAGCCATGGACGTGAAGAGGCTTCAGCCTGTCATCGAACGTGCCAATCCTCGTGTGGCCCTGTCAGGATCGCCGCCCTGATCGCCGGGATCCAGCGCGCGCAGCGCGTGGCTCACGAAGAGGAGCATCGCGCCTCCCTACCAGCGAGGTGCCTGTGCCGCAACGCCGCCGGGCGGCGCGGGCGCACGCGCGTCACACGGCAGGCGGTCGGCCTCCGGTGGCGCCTGGCGCGGACGCGCTGGACGCGGGACACTCCGCGTCCGTCCAGGCAGAGCAGACCACGGTGGTCCTGTGCGCCTGGATCGCCTGGAGCCGTCGATTGAAGTTCGTGTCCCCCATCGTCCTGTTCTGGGCGGCCTCCGCCCTGGCCTGGCTCGTCGTCGTGGCAGCGGCGAGGCGCCGCCGGGGCGGGCTCTACGCGCGGTTCGTCGGCGTGCTGCTCGGCATCCACACCCTGATCTCGTGCGCGCTCTTCCGCCATGTCGGCCCGCTCGCGCCGGGGTTCGCCTACCTCCAGGGCGCGGTGTACCTGCATTTCCTCCTGCTCTCGCGCCCCCGGATGCGGCCGCTCGCCTACCGCGCGCTCGTGAGCATCCCCGCGTCCTACTTCGTGGCGGCGATCTTCCTGTCGTTCCCGTGGGCCATCGCGAGCGGGCTCGGGGCCACGCCGTACGGCCTCTGGGTGCCCTTCGCGCTCGCCGTCGTCGGTATCCTCCAGTCGCTCACCGCCCGCCGCGAGGAGATCGAGCTCGTCGTCGACCGCGCCCCCGTCGACGGGCTGCGCCGCCACCCGCTCCCGCGCGAGGGGGCGCCCGGCGCGCGCCGGGCCCTCCGCATCGTCCAGATCACCGATCCGCACCTCGGTCCGTTCATGTCGGTCGCTCGGCTCCGCGGCATCTGCGAGCGCGCGGTGGAGCGCGATCCCGATCTCGTCGTGCTCACCGGCGATTACCTGACGATGGAATCGCAGGACACCGCGGATCACCTCGCCGAGGCCCTGTCCCCGCTCCGCGCCCTGGAGGGGCGTGTGTTCGCGTGCCACGGCAACCATGATCACGAGTCGCCCCGCCACGTAGCGACCGCGCTGGAGCGCGCAGGGGCGCGCCTGCTCGTGGACGACGCGGCGCTCGTCGAGACCGCCGCCGGGCCGGTCCAGGTCCTCGGGATGGACTTCCATTACCGCGATCGCGCCGAGCGCATGGCGGCCGTCTGCGCCCGTCACCCGCGCATCAAGGGCGCGCTACGGCTCGTCCTGCTCCACGATCCGGGCGCGTTCCGCCACCTCGGCGAGGGGGAGGGTGATCTCGTGCTCTCGGGCCACACCCACGGCGGGCAGCTCGGCCTGGTCAGCCTCGGAGGCTCCTGGACCGCCCTCCAGCTCTTCGTGAAGATGCCCGATCATGGCCTGTGGGCCCGCGGCCCCGATCGGCTCTACGTGCACCGCGGGACAGGACACTACGGGTTTCCCCTCCGGCTCGGCGTGCCGGCGGAAGAGAGCGTTCTCAAGGTCCACCTCGCCGGCGACGGCGTCTGACGGGCCAGGCGCCTCCGCCTTGCAGGCGGCGGTTATGGAGCGGATTTCAACGCAAGGCGCAAAAATGACACGGATTGAACGAGCCATAGAGAGATGGCTCAGGTCGGCGACGCCCTCCTGGTCAGCGGCCAGCAGGTGGGGATCCTCGACCTCTATTTCTTCTTTTTTTTGCGTCTTGGCGGTCCTTCTGCCGCTTTGGGGCAACTTCCCGCAGTAGTGCTAGACCGGGCGCGCTTCCCCTGCGTCGGCCGAAGGCGGAGCAGCGGTCTCCTCGACCGCCGGCATCAGAGGCAAGTCCACGATGAACACCGCGCCCCGACCCTCACCGGCGCTTTCGGCGTGAACCGCTCCGCCGTGCATTCTCGCCAAATCCTGCACGATTGAAAGCCCCAGGCCAAGTCCGCTGTGCCAGCGGCTGGTCGAGCTGTTTGCCCGGCGAAATTTGTCGAACACATGGGGAAGAAAATCTGCGCTTATTCCCTCGCCGGTATCGCTGATGCGGAGTTGGGTCTTTGCTCCCATCTCCTCTAGCGACACAGCCACGCGCCCGCCAGCGGGCGTGAATTTGACGGCGTTGCTCAGCAGATTGCTCACGATCTGCCCCAGGCGACCGCGATCGCCCCAGACCCGGCCGGTCGTTGAGCGGAGCGACAGCGAAATGCAGACGTCCTTCGCTTCCGAGGCTGGAGTTACAGAGTCGATGACCGCCTGGATGACCTCGGCCATGCTGACCGGCTGCCGCTTCAGGTCCACCTTGCCGCTGAGGATGGCGGAGACGTCGAGTAGAGTCTCGACGAGCTCCAGCTCGGCCATGCCGTTGCGCTCAATAACCTCGAGGCCGCGCTGCACCCTGGCTACGTCCGATTTGTTCGTGCGCAGAAGAATATGCGCCCAGCCGAGGATAGAAGTCAATGGCGTTCGCAGCTCATGGCTGAGCGTGCAGAGGAACTCGTCCTTCATTCGGTCGGCGGCCTCGGCCTTGGAACGCGCCGCCTGCTCGCTGGCCAACAGCCTCTCCCGCTCTTCCTCCGCCCGCTTGCGTTCGGTGATGTCCGTGGAGATAGCGCACACAGCATAGGGCTTGCCTTCCGCGTCGAACAGGGGGCACTTGACCGAGATATAGGTGTGCATCCCGTCGCCCTGCGGCACCACCTCCTCGGTCTCCAGGGGCTCCTGGGCCTCCAGCACCCGCCTGTCAAAAGAACGGAATATCTCGGCCTGCTCCGGGGGGAAGAGATCGTGGTCGGTCATGCCGACGATCGACTCCACGGTCGCGTGGAACAGCTGCCTGAAACGGCGGTTGCTCAGCAGGTATCGGCCCTGCAGGTCCTTGACGTAGACCATGGCCGCCGAATTGTCGATGATTGCCTGCAGCATGCCTTGGCTTTCGCGCAATGTCTCCTCGGCCCGCTTACGCTCGCCGTTCTCTTGTTTCAGGAGATCGTTGGCCGCGGCAAGCTCGGCCGTGCGCTCCGCCACTCTCCGCTCCAGCTTGTCGTGGGCGCATCGCAGCGCGGCCTCCAATCGCTCGCGCTCCTCGATTTCCCGCCGCAACTGCACGTTCTGCGCCTCGAGCTCCGCGCGCATCGTATACAATTCCAGGTGTGTCTTGACTCGCGCCAAAACCTCGTCGAGCTCCAGAGGCTTGACAACGTAATCGACGCCGCCGGCTTCGAACCCGGCCACCTTGTGGGCCGTCTCTCCCAGAGCGGTCATGAAGATCACCGGAATGCCCTTGGTGCTTTCAGACGCTTTCAGGTGCCGGCACGTCTCGAAGCCGTTCATTCCCGGCATCAATACATCGAGCAGGATCAAATCGGGAGAAAGGAGCTCGGCCCGCTCCAACGCATCTTCACCATCTTGAGCGACCGCCACCCGAAAGCCTCGCTCTTCGAGTTGAGCGGCTGTCACGGCCATGCTTTCCGGCACATCGTCGACCATCAGGATGGTATACGACGGGACACCAGGCTCTGAGGTTCTGTTCATTGGAGACGATGGCAACGTAGCGCCAGCGTGAACCGGTCGCGACAACCTTCTAACACATCCGCCCACTATAATTTTTCGCCTGGGCGCGCCCGCCATTGCCGTCTTTCGGGTTGCGCGGTCGGGGGAGCTGCCGTGATGCCGTACCGGACCTGCGCCTGGAGCAGACCGCGGAGCCGCTTGATCTGGAAGCTTCGCGCCACCGCGCGCACCTGCCCGCTCCACGCTCCGAGCTGCGGGTCGGCCTCCTCGAGCCGATCGAGCTCGTTCAGCACCTGGGAGACGAGCCCTCTGTCGGCCAGCTCGACGAGCCGCGCCAGCTCCTGGGCCGGTGGGGCGGGGAGCGTGCAGAGCTCCGCATCGGCCATGGAGGGCATGGTCACGGCCGCGCCCTGCCCCGCTCGGCGCTGCCACTCGAGCTGGAGCGTGCCTCGGAGCAGCTCCAGAAACGCGCCGGCCTGCACCGGCTTGGGCAGAAAGTCGTCGCATCCCGCGCTCAGGCTCTTGTGCCGCTCGACCTCCGAGGTGCTGGCGGACGAGGCGATGATCGCGGTTCGGGCGAGCTCGGGCCTTTGCCGCAAGCGCCGTGTCGCCTCGTACCCGTCCATGCCCGGCATGGCCAGGTCCATCACGATGACGTCCGGCGTCCGGTCGAGGGCCAGCGCGAGCGCGCGCTCGCCGCCGTCGGCCTCCAGCAGCTCGAAGCCAAGCGGCTCTAGCAAGTCGCGCAGCAGCGCGCGGTTCTCGGCGTTGTCGTCCACCACGAGGATCGTGCGGCGCTCGCCCTCGTACCCAATGATCGCCTCCCACGACAGCCCCGCGCTCCCCTGGGGCGCGGTCGCCTCGAGCAGCCGGAGCGTCGCCGTGAAGACCGTGCCTCGGCCGAGCTGGCTATCGACCTCGATGCTGCCGCCCAGTCGCTCGATGAGCTTCTTCGTGATCGCCAGCCCTAGCCCGGTGCCCTCGGCGTGCCGCTTCTCGTCGCCGACCTGCTCGAAGGCCTCGAAGATGCGCCCAAGGTGCTCGGGGGCGATGCCGGGGCCGGTGTCCTTGATCTGGAAGCGCACCGTGCGCCACTGGTCCTCCGGCGGCTCCAGCACCTCGACGCGCAACGTCACCCCGCCCTGCTCGGTGAACTTGATGGCATTGCCCAGCAGGTTGAGCAGCACCTGCATCAGCCGCTTCTCGTCGGCGCGCACCCCCAGCCGCTCGGGGCCGACACGCTCGTAAGCGAACGAGAGACCCTTCTCCAGGGCGCGCACCCGGCAGAGGTTGGCCACGGTCCGGAGGAGCGTGGGCAGGTCGACCGCGGTCGGGCGCACGTCCATCTTGCCGGCCTCGATCTTGGCCAGATCGAGCACGTCGTTGATGAGGCCGAGCAGGTGCGTGCCGGCGGTGTGGATGATGCGGGCCGCGTTGGCGGCTTTGGCGGGCAGGTCGGGCAGCCGGCCGAGCAGCTGCGCATAGCCGAGGACGCTGTTGAGCGGCGTGCGCAGCTCGTGGCTCATGCTGGACAGGAACTCGCTCTTGGCGCGGCTGGCGCGGTCGGCCGCCTGCTTCGCGGCTTCCAGCTCGGCGGTGCGCTGCTCCACCTCGCGCGCCAGCCGCTCGCTGTAGGCCGAGAGCTCGGTATAGAACGTGGCGTTCTCCACCGACGTCGCCGCTAGCGCGCCGAGGAGCGTCACCAGCTCGACGCGGGCTTGGGGGAAGGCGTCCTCCACGCTCGGGTGCTCCAGGTACATCACCCCGGAAAGGCGCCCCTGGTGCACCAGCGGCACGGCCAGCACCGAGCCGGGCCGGTGGGCGAGCAGGTAGGGGTCCTCGTCGAAGCGGCTGTCGCACGCCGCCTGCCCGAGCACCACCGGCTCCTTGCCGCGCGCGACGTACTGCACCAGCGTCGCCGGCAGCCGCGTCGAGCCGGCGACGGGCTCGTTGAGCGCCAGCTCGACCTGCTGGGGATTGACGGTGAGCAGCGCGGCGATGACGAGCTCGCCGCCCTGCGTGAGGGCGAGCACGGCGCGCTCGGCGCCGGAGTACTCGGCGAGCAGGCGGAGCATGTGGCCGACGAGCGAGCCGAGGTTGCGGTCGCCGGAGAGCGCCTGCGCGGCGCGCAGCGCGGAGGCGATGTCCAGGTACGCGTGGAGCGTGCGGTCGGTGATGGTCGTGCTCGTCGACGACAAGGACGCCCCGTCCTGCGGCTCGGCCGTCGCGCCGTCCGCGAGGACTGGTCGGCCCGAGGTCGCGATGCTGTCCGGGTAGCGCTGGGCGAGCCGCGCGGCGGCCGCGCGCGCTCCCCAGCGCAGGTAGGCGTCGTGCGCGGCCGAGAGATAGGCGCGGGCCAGGGCGCGATGCCCGCGGGCGAGGCGGTGCTCGCCGGCCAGGCGCAGGCCGAGCGCCTCCGTGTTGACCAGGTCATGGTCGCGGGCCTGCTCGATGGCCTGGTCGTACAGCCGCCCAGCCTCCTCGTGCTCTCCCCGGGCGCGGGCGAGGCCCGCCTCCATCAGCAGGCGCATGGCCTCGAAGGTCTCCGGGCAGCTCTCCGCCCAGAGGGTGAGGCGCGCGCCGTGGAAGGCCAGCCGATCCTCGAGCAGCGCGCGATGCGCGGCGGCGGCGGTGGGGAGGGCATGCGCTCCGGCGACGCAGAGCGTGAACGTGAAGGCGTGGAGCATGAAAGCGCCCCACGATGCCTGCCAGTCCGGCTCGGCGGCAAGAACCGCCTCGATCGCCCACGCGTCGGCGCCGAGGTGGAGCCCGGTAAAGCCCGCCATCGCGCCGGCCGTGAAAATTGTCGGTTTCGCGCCCCGCGCGAGCCGCGCGAGCCGCGCGAGCTCATCGAGCGTCTGCTCGACGGCGTGCGTGGCCGAAGCCTGAGAGAGCGCGGCGACCGAGCGGGCAACAATATTCCGAGTGTCCGTGGCCGCGAGATCGCGGTAGACCATGCGGTCGAGGTCGCGCGTGACGCGATCAAGGTCGGCTCCGGCGATCAGCTGGTAACCTACCCTACTGGCCTCGCTGTGGGCCTCGTAAACCAGGTCGCGCTCCTCGGCGGCGGCGCGCGTCGCGCGCACGAACAGCTCCCCCATCTTCGAGGGCGGCGTGCAGTACTGGGAGGCCAGTGTGGCGGTTAAGAGCGCAGTGGCGCGCGGAACATCGTACTGATCAATGAGCGCCAGCATGGCCTCGTTCAGCCGGCGCCCCAAAGGCAGCTTCTCCAGGGCGTACGAAAGGAGCAAGGCCGTGCTCGCGCATCCCGCGAACGAGCTCTTCGTCAGCCCGTGACGCAGCGTCTCCAGCACGATCATCGGCCGGCAGTACCGGCTCAGCGAGGGCATCCCGAAGATGGCACAGGTCCCCAGCACGTCCAGGATGTTACACCGCAGCTCGTGGGCGCGGTCGGCGCTCATCCGCAGCGCCTTCCAGTCCTCGATGGTCGTGCGCTGCACGGCGGGCTCGAGCTGGGTAATGAGCTCGCCGAGCAGCGCTTGCTGCTCCTCCGGGGTCCTCGGCAGCGGGCGCCCGAGCCACGCCATCGCCTCAAGGCCGAGCTCGATGCCCTGCGCGAAGCGGCCGTCGACCTCAAGATATGTGATAAAGATGCTGACCACGCGCGCCCGCTCGAGCAGGTCCCGCGCTCGCTCGATGCAGCGCTGAAAGAGCCGCTCCCCCGCGTCGACCTGCTCCGCAAGCCAGAGCGCCTGGGCCAGGACCAGGTGCACCTCGAAGGTCGTCTCCGGGGCCTCGGTCCATCCCTCCTCGCCGAGCAGCGACGCGGCCGTCTTGAGGAACGCCACGGCCTGCGCGTCGGCCGCGCTGGCCTTGGCCCGCTGCCCCGCGCGCAGGTTCTGCTCCGCCAAGTCGCGCCTTTCCTCGGCCTCGGCCAGCCGCTCGGCGGCCCGGTTGCGGTGGTAGAGCGTCGCGAACAGCTCCTCGTCGGCGCACCCGACGCCGTACCTCGCCCGCAGCGCTCGGCCGATCCCGAGGTGCAGCGAGAGCCGCTCCTCGGCCGTGAGCGCCTCGTAGGCGGCCTGCTGCACCCGGTCGTGCACGAAGGCGTAGGCCTCACGCTCGCGCTCGCCCTCGTGTACCAAAAGCCCCTCGCGCGCCGGCTCCGCCAAGAGGGCGCTGACCGTCTCCGCCTCCTGCCCCAGCAGGTGCGCGAGCAGATCTACGTCGAACCGGTCGCCGACGCACGCCGCCGTCTGCAGCGCGTGTTGCAGCTCGGGCGACAGCTGCTGTAGCCTGCGGGTCAAGAGCGCGACGACGTTGTCCGTGATCCCCGCGCGCTCGAGCGCCTCCCGCTGCCATCCCCACCGCCCCGTCTCCGCCTCGCGCAAAAGCAGCTTCCGCTCGTGCAAGAGCTGCAGGAACTGCCCGACGAAGAACGGGCTGCCGTCGGTCTTGTCCTTGACCAGCCGCGACAGCTCCTCCACCTCGGCCTCGGGCCGATCGAGCATGTCCGCCACCATCGCCGCGACCGCGTCCGAGCCGAGCGGCGAAAGCACGATCCGTCCGGTCGTGGTGCCCGGGGTCGCGGAGGCCGAAAGCAGCGCGTTCAGTGGGTGCTCGGGGCCCACCGCCTCGTCCCGGTAGGCGCCCACCACCAAGAGGTGCTGGCCCGCGGGCTCCTTCAGCAGCTCGCCCAGGAGCGAAAGCGACGCCGCATCCGCCCACTGGAGGTCATCGATGAACAGCAAAAACGGGTGCTCGGCCGTGGCCAGCGTCCGCACGAAGCGCAGCACCGTCGTCTGGAAGCGGAGCTTGGCCTCCCGCGGCCCGAGCTCCAAAAGCGGCTTCGGCTCGCCCAGGATGTGCACCAGCTCGGGCATGAGCTCGACGAGGATCTGCCCGTTCGGCCTGGCGGCTTCCTGCCACGCCTGCCTCCAGCGCTCCAGCACCTCGGCCGGGTCCGCCAGCCGCCGCCGCACCACCGACCGCAGCGCCTGCGACAGCGCCGTGTACGGCGTGCTGCGCTGCAGCTGGTCGAACTTGCCGGCGGCGAAGATGCCCCGCCGCGCGCGCACCTCGCCCTGCAGCGCATGCACCAGCGCCGACTTGCCCACGCCCGACGGCCCCGCCACCATGGCCAGCACCGTCGAGCCGCGACACGCCTCATCGAACAGCGCCGCGAGCGCGGCGCTCTCGCGCTCTCGGCCGAACAGGCGCGAGGGCGCGCGGACCCGATCCTCCCAATCGCGCTTGGCCAGCGGGAACGGCGCCACCGTCCCCGTCTCGACCCACGCCCGCGCCGCCCGCTCCAGATCCCAGGCCGCGCCGTCGGCGGTCTGGTAGCGGTCCTCGGGGCTCTTGGCCAGCAGCTTGAGCACGATCGCGCTTACGGCCTCGGGGATGTTTCGCTCGGGCGCGCGCTCGTGCGGGGGCACGGGCGCCTGGGCGATGTGCGCGTGGATCAGCTCCAGCGTGTCGGTCGCGTCGAAGGGCAGCGCGCCGGTCAGCAGCTGGTAGAGCGTGGCGCCCAGCGCATAAAGGTCCGCCCGGGCGTCCGGCGCTCGGTTCATTCGGCCCGTCTGCTCGGGCGCCATGTACGCCAGCGTTCCGGAGACCGCCTCCGGCGACCTCTGCGCAGCGAGCTGGGGAGTCCGAAAGGTCGCGAGCCCGAAGTTGATCAAGCAGGTGTGCGTCCGCTCGGCGTCGACCAGCACGTTGTGCGGCTTGACATCGCGGTGGAGGATGCCTCGCCGGTGCACCTCGCCCAGGTTGCGCGCAAGCGCGGCGCCCAGGCGCAGCGCGCCCCCCACCGGCAGCGGGCCCTGGTCGAGCACGCGCGCCAGCGAGGTATCGCCCCAGGGCTCCAGCACGAGAACCGGCTTCGCGAGCGCGCGCGGCATCGGCGGCTCGCCGCAGGGAGCTTTCAGCATCGCTGGCGCGCTGCTCTTGGACTCGGCCGCTCGCGCGACGCACGTATCCGTGTGCTGGCCCTCCCCGGCAACGTACTCCATGTTTGATTCTCGACGATGCGATGGCGCTTGTCACTCGCTATCGTGAATGAGCTCGATCGCACGCGCTGGTTTCGAGGGTCTGTTCGGGAATGGCTGCGCCGCACAAGAGAGTTGGCCGGACAGCGAGTCCACCAGCAGGGGGTGGTGGGGGAAATCCCCCACTTTGCCGGAATGATGAACCGCCAAGCGCGCCAAGGACGCCAAGAAAAACATAAAAATCCTGGCGTCTTATGGCGCCTTGCGTTGAGTTCTCGCCTCCAGCTCGCCGCGAGGCATCACGCGGCGCCGTCGAGAGGCTCTATCCGCGTGGCGTCACGGAGCTCCTGGAGGCGCTCGTCGGGCGGCAGCACCGGCCCGACCTCGGCCAGCTTGCCGGCCGCGAACGCGGTCCCGAGGCGGGCGCACGCCTCCAGGTCGCCGCCTTCGGCCAGCATCCGCGCCGCCAGCACGCCCGCCACCATCGCATCGCCGGCGCCGACCGTGCTCGCGACGTCGATCGGCGGCGGCACCGCCAGGAGCGCCCGCTCCGCGTCGACGAACATCGCGCCGTCGGCGCCCAGCGACACGACCACCAGCCCGACGCCCGACCGCTGGATCTCGCGCGCCGCGCGGACGACCTGCTCGCGCTCCTCCAGGAGCGGCGCGCCGAGGAGCTCGCGGAGCTCGTGCTGGTTCGGCTTGATCAGGTCGGGCCGCGCGGCCACCGCGCGCCGCAGCGGCGCGCCGCTCGCATCGACCGCGACGGAGTAGCCCCGCGCCTTGAGCCGACACACCATCTCGGCATAGAAATCGTCGGGTACGCCGGCCGGGACGCTGCCGGCCAGCACGAACCAGCGGCTATCGCGGGCGAGCGCGTCGAGCTCGTCCACGAGGCGCGAGAGCGCCGCCTCTGGCACGACGAGGCCTGGCAGGTTGATGTCGGTGATCCTCGGGCCCTCCGGGCCCAGGCGGTCGACCACCTTGATGTTGACCCGGCTCCCGCCGGGCAGGCGCAGGCAGCGGTCCTCGATGCCGCGCTCGCGGAACAGCGCCTCGAAGGGCGCCGCGTTGTCGCTGCCGAGGAAGCCCGTCGCCGTGACCCGACCGGCGCGCCCGGCGCGCCCGGCCAGAAACGCGGCGACGTTGATGCCCTTGCCGCCCGCCGTGAAGGTCTGGGCAGCGACGCGGTTCACCGCGCCGGCCGCGAAGCCCGGGCACTCCAGCGTCTGGTCCACGGCCGCGTTGAGCGTCACCGTCACCAGACCGTCGCGACTCGATGTCACCGCGCTCCCGCTCCGAGCTACCGCGCTCCTGCTCCGAGCCACCGCGCTCCCGCTCCGGGGCGGGCGCGCTCGCTGGCGTGCGCTCCGAGAGGGCTCAGGCCTTCTCGAGGAACTTGCGCACCTGGGACTCGATCGCGCTGCCGGGCACGATGAACGGCTTGTCCGTGATGTCCACGGAGAAGCTCTGAGCGGAGATGGCATAGGTCCCCTTCACGGTCCCCGCCGGCGTCGGCACCGAGAAGTCGCCCTTGCCCTCGTTGCCCGTGAACTTGCCGCCGGCCTTCTCGATCGCCGCCTTGGCCTTCGCGACGATGTCTTGAGAGGAACCGCTGAAGGGGACTGAGAAGCTGTGCTTTGCCATGTCGTCTCCTGGGGTGCTCGATCGCCATCCTGGTACGGCGCGAGGTGCGGCGGAGGTTAGTGCGGCCTCGCCACCGGCACCAGCGCGAACTTGCTGGGCCTTCCGCGCGCCGCAGCCCGCGCGGCGTGGGAGCGCTGCGCGCCGCAGGCCGCGCGGGATGGCGGATGATGGCTGGCTGCGCACCGGTGGCCGGCGAAGGAGGAAGGGACGACCGCCGCGACGCCTCGAACCCGCGCGTCGGTAAGGATTGCGCTTGACAAGACGGACGGAATCGCCGCTTTCTATGCGCCGATTGCTCCCAGCCGTGAACCGAGGACTTATGAACGACCTTTTTCTCAAGCAGTCGATCCTCCGCCGAGCGGGGCGGGTGTCCGCGCTCGCGCTCGCGCTCGGGCTGAGCGCTGGATGCGTGGTCACGCAGGGCCCCGGAGCGGGGGCCGCTCCTCCCGCCGGCGCGGGCGCTGACGCGAGCGCCGCGGGGGGCTCCGAGCCCGCGCAGACCAACCTGCTCAAGGCATCCGACTTCGACGACAACAAGAGCCTTCCCTGGACCACCTCGTTCACCGCGCCTGGCGCGGGCAGCGCCGAGGTGAAGAAGGGGGCCTATTGCGTCACGGTGACGAACAAGGGGTCAAACAACTGGGATGCCCAGTTCCGCCACCGGGAGATGGTGATCCAGAAGGGGCACAGCTACACCATCCAGTACAAGGCGTGGGCGTCCTCGCCCACGAAGGCGCGCCCGAAGGTCGGCATGTCGGGGCCGCCTTACGAGGAGTACTGGTCGGACACCGTGATCCTCGGGACCGAGCCCAAGACCTTCTCCGGCAAGTTCACGATGGGGAAGGCCGATGACGCCACGGCGGAGCTCGCGTTCCACATCGGCGGCGCCATGGCGTCGGCCAAGGAGCCGTTCGAGGTCTGCATCGACGACATCCGCCTGGACGACCCGCAGTTCAAGGCCGCCGCGCCCGTGACCGAGGCGGCGGCGCCGAAGGTCGCCGTGAACCAGGTCGGGTATCTGCCCGGCGCCATCAAGATCGCCAGCGTGAACAGCGCCGCGACCGCGCCGGTCGCCTGGGAGCTGCTCGACGCCTCCGGCAAGTCGGTCGCCCGCGGCCAGACCAAGGTCTTCGGGAAGGACGGCGCCTCCGGCGATCACGTCCACCTCGTCGACTTCACGGCCTTCAAGGCGCCTGGCCAGGGCTACGTGCTCAAGGTGGGGGAGGAGAAGAGCTTCCCGTTCGACATTGGAACGGGCCTTTACCAGAAGCTCAAGTACGACGCGCTCGCGTATTTCTACCACAACCGGAGCGGCATCGAGATCAAGATGCCGTTCGCCGGCAAACCCGAGCTGGCGCGCCCGGCGGGGCACCTCCACGACAAGAGCACGCGCTGCCTGAAGGACAGCGGCTGCGACTATGCGCTCGACGCGTCCCGCGGCTGGTACGACGCCGGCGACCACGGCAAGTACGTGGTCAACGGCGGCATCTCGGTGTGGACGCTGCTCAACTGGTACGAGCGCACGAAGCACGTCGGCGCCTCGAGCGCCGACTTCGCGGACGGCAAGCTCAACATCCCCGAGGGCAAGAACGGCGTGCCCGACATCCTCGACGAGGCGCGCTGGGAGCTCGAGTTCCTGATGGGCATGCAGGTGCCGGAAGGCAAGCCGCTCGCCGGCATGGTCCACCACAAGATGCACGACGAGTCGTGGACGGGCCTCGGCCTCGCGCCGCACGAGGACAAGCTCGCGCGCTTCCTCCACAAGCCGAGCACCGCGGCGACGCTCAACGTCGCGGCCACGGGGGCGCAGTGCGCGCGCATCTGGAAGACGGTGGACGCGGCGTTCTCGGCGAAGTGCCTGAAGGCCGCCGAGCGCGCCTGGGCGGCGGCGAAGCAGAACCCGGCCCTCTACGCGCCGCCCGGCGGCGACAAGGGCGGCGGGCCCTACGACGACACCGACGCCAAGGACGAGTTCTACTGGGCCGCGGCGGAGCTGTTCGTCACGACGGGGAAGCCGGAGTACAAGCAGTTCCTGCAGGCCTCGCCGCTCAACGCCCGGTTCCCGACGGAGATCGAAGGGGGCGCGGCGTCGATGAACTGGCGGGTCACGGACGGGCTCGGCCAGATCTCGATGGCGATCGTGCCCGGCCACGTGGACGCGGCGTGGCAGAAGGAGATCCGCGGCCGCATCGCGAAGGCGGCCGACCAGTACCTCGCCATCGCCGACAAGGAGGGATACCGGACGCTCATCGCTCGGACGCGTGAAGGCAAGTACGACTGGGGCTCGAACTCGGGCGTGCTGAACAACATGCTCGTGGTGGCGCTCGCCCACGACTTCACCAAGCAGCCGAAGTACCTCGACGGCGTGGTGCTGGGCATGGACTACCTCCTCGGGCGCAACCCGCTAGGGCAGTCGTATGTGACCGGCTACGGCGACAAGCCGCTCGAGAACCCGCACCACCGGTTCTGGTCGCACCAGGCGAACAGCAAGTACCCGAAGGCGCCGCCCGGCGCCGTCTCCGGCGGCCCGAACTCCTCGCTCCAGGATCCTCACGTCCAGAGCGCCGGCCTCAAGGGGTGCGTCGCGCAGCGGTGCTTCGTGGACAACATCGAGGCCTGGAGCGTGAACGAGATCACGATCAACTGGAACGCGCCGTTCGCGTGGGTGACCGGCTTCCTCGACGAGAAGGCGAAGCCGTAGCCGCGTTGGCCGAAGGCGGGGTCGTTTGAACCGCCAAGCGCGCCAAGGACGCCAGGTAAACCACAAAAATAGTGGCGTCTCATGGCGCCTTGGCGGTTCCAACCTTCCGGCAGGGTGGGGGAGTTCCCCCACCGCCTGAGGGCAGGCTCCCGCCGGCCACGATGCGGCCGCTGGCGCGCCGGTGGTACCATCGCCCGGTCACATCGTGGAGCTCCGACCCGACGCCGTCATCGCGGACAAGCTGCACCTGCTGAGGCCTCTCGGGCAGGGCGGGATGGGCGTCGTGTGGGCGGCGCGGCACCTCGCCCTCGACACCGACGTCGCGGTGAAGTTCATCCGCCCCGAGCGGGCGGCGGAGCGTCCTGCCCTCGTCGCGCGCTTCCAGCGCGAGGCGAGGGCCACGGCGCGGATCGCGCATCCGCATGTGGTGCAGGTCATGGACTACGGCGTCGTCGACGGCGCCGTGCCGTACCTCGTGATGGAGCTCCTGCGCGGCTTCTCGCTGGCCGAGCTCCTCGATCGCGGCGGCCGCCTCAGCTTCGCCACAGCGAGGTCGCTCGCGCGGCAGGTGGGGAGCGCGCTCGAGAGCGCCCACGAGCTCGGCATCGTGCACCGCGACATCAAGCCCCACAACGTCTTCATCACGGAGGGGGGCCAGGGATACCCGCTCTTCGTCAAGGTGCTCGACTTCGGCGTCGCGAAGGTGGCGGGCGACGCGGCGGTGCCGGCGGCGAACCCCGCGCTCACCGAGACCGGGATGGTGATCGGATCGGCTCCGTACATGAGCCCCGAGCAGCTCGAGGGGAGCAAGGACGTCGATCTCCGCTCCGATCTCTGGTCGCTCGGCGTCATCCTCTACGAGGCGTTGACCGGCGCGCAGCCGTTCCAGGGCAGCTCGTTCGTCGCCGTCGGCGCGGCGGTCCTGAGGGGGAGGTTCCGCCCCGCAAGCGAGCAGAGGCCGGGCCTGCCGGCGTCGATCGACGACTGGTTCTCCAAGGCGCTCTCCGTCGATCCGACCTGCCGATTCCAGTCGGCGCGCGAGATGGTCGATGCGTTTCTGAGCCTGGAGGTCCGGACGGCGGATGTCGACGCCCCCGCGGGCCGCCATCACCCGGCTGCGTTCGCCACGACCGTAGCCGCGCCTGTCGCTCTTCTGGGCGCAACTCACGGCGCCGACGAGCTCGCGAGAGAGCCTGTCACCTCAGGCGCGCTCGCGAGCTCAAGCGCGCTCGCGGGCGACCCTGTGACGGCAGCCCCTGTCCCTGACACCGCGGCCGGCCACACCGTGCTCCACCAGCGCGCCGCGGAGCGGCCCGCGGCGCGGGGCCCCTCGGGCGCGCGCGAAAGGCGCCTCCGCCGCGCCGTGCCGCTCGCCGCCGCCGCGTGCGCCGCGGGCGCGGGGGTGTACCTCTTCCTGCACGAGCCGTCGGCCGGATCGGGCGGCTGCCCGGCCGGCATGGTGCTCATCGAAGACACCGAGTTCCAGATGGGCTCCGACGCGGACGCGGAGACGCCCAGCGACGAGACGCCGCGACATGGCGTGACCGTGGGTCGGTTTTGCCTCGACGTCACCGAGGTGACGGTGAAGGCCTACTCGGACTGCAAGGCCTGCGATCGCCCGCAGAAGACCGTCGAGTCGGAGGGGCTGACCCCCAGCGGCCGCTCCTTCTGGAGCCAGTTCTGCAACGGCCCCGAGGCGCCGGACCACCCCATCAACTGCGTCGATTGGTACCAGGCAAAGGCGTATTGCGCCGCCTCCGGCAAGCGGTTGCCCACCGAGGCGGAGTGGGAGCTCGCGGCGCGCGGCAAGGACGCTCGGACCTACCCCTGGGGCCACGCGCCTCCCTCGGGCGAGCGCCTGAACGCCTGCGGGCCCGAGTGCAGCCGGATGCTGACGGAGCGGCTGGAGAAGGTGGGGAAGGGGCCGTGGCCTCGCATGTACAACGACGGCGACGCGGCCCCGGCGACCGCCCCTGTCGGGCGATCGCCGGCCGGGAAATCGCCCGCCGGCGCCCTGGACCTGGCCGGCAACGTCTGGGAGTGGACCGAGAGCCATTATTGCCCTTACGACAGGGACGATTGCGACGACTCCCGCCGTGTGCTCCGCGGCGGCGGGTGGGATACGGTCGAGAGCCAGTATGTGCGCTCCGCGCACCGCCGCCCGAGCGCTTCCACGGCGCGCGGCTGGAGCATCGGCTTCCGCTGCGCCAAGGCACCGTAGGTCCGCGGGTCAGAGCTCCTGCCGAGCGCGACCTGGCGGAGCCGCCGCTCGACCTCACGTCATCGATCTCGATGCGCCCAGCGCTCGCAGCCGGCGTGACCTCGACGGTCGCCCGCGGGCGTACCAGGAGCTTCTGCATGATCGTGGAGTCCTTGCTCCCCTGGCCAGTGATGCCGTGTTTCTCGTCGCCACTGAGGGCGGCGAACGCCTCAGGCTGGTCCGGCCGCACGACGGCGCTCGGGCATCACCGCACCGTGATGTCGGGTCTGGGGGGCTCCCTCATGCCGTCGCCGATGTGGAAGCTCGTGTGCGGCGGCTGGTTGTAAGTCGCGTTTTGCGCCGACACGTTCGCGCGGTACTGCGGATCGTGCATCAGCGTGTAGATGCGGCGTTCGGTGATCTGATCGGTGGTGTAGATGCGCAGGCTGTCGCCACACAGGAACACGACCTCCTCGCGCCAGTCGCCGAACAGATCCGCGCTGAGCGTCGGCACCGATTTGGTGCCGTTGATGGAGGTGCAACCGTTCGCGGTGAAGCCCCGACCTTCGCCGTCGAAGTTCGTGACGGTGTTGCCGTCGAGCAGCTCGCGGCTCTCGTCGCCGTCCCACCAGATCAGGAAATTCACCTGGCGGGGACGGGAGCCGATGTTGCGACCGTCGGCCGCGTTGAACAGGCCGGCGGTGTTGGTCCAGGCCTCACCTCCGGGGTTGTCGGGAGAGATGTCGTCGGCGGCGCCGCGGCCCGGTCCCTCGCCGTCGCTGTTGGGGCCACGCCACAGGATCTCGCAGGTCTCCGCGTCTCGGAGGAAGTAGGAGGGCACGCCGTTCGATTCGGTCGGCTGGAACACCTCGAGCCCGGGGCGTGAGGGGACCAGGTCGGTGATGTGAAGCGCGTCGCCGTGTGCGCCGAAGTTGACGGCGCACTTGCCCTTGCCGTCGGGGCCGATCGTCGCGCCACCAGGAATGATCTCCTGTCTCAAGTCGCCGTCCGTATCCGCTGCCATGACGCTGTGAGTGCCCTTGCTGGCGTAGGCACCGTTGCCGTTCGCGGACGAATCGAAGCTCCACATCAGGCTCAGCTTGCCGTCGCGGTAGTTGTACGCTCCGAACGTCGTTCGGGCGTAGTAGCCCCGCTGCATGACGACGCTCGGCTGGCCGGAGTCGTCGAGGAACGCCAGCGTGGCGTTGTAGCGATCCGAGCGGTTGCCGTTGTTGTCGCCGAAGCTGCCGCTCGTGATGGGGGCGTGGTACGCGATGGTCGCGAGCTCCGAGCCGTCGACGCCGCTGAAGATCGTGAGATATTCCGGCCCACTCAAGATCTTGCCCGCGCCGTTGCGATAGTCTCGGGAGTCGTCATCGTCGGCGGCGGGACCGGTGTGCAGGAACGCTCCCTTCCCGTCGCGGGTGCCAGGAGCGGTCTTGATGGCGATCTCGGCGCGACCATCGCCGTCCAGATCGTAGACGACGAAGGGCGTGGTGTGCTCGCTCTCGCGGATGTTGATGCCCAGGTCGATGCGCCACAAGAAGGTGCCGTCGGTGTCGTAGGCCGCGAATTTGGGCTGGCCGGTGCGGCCGTCTTGCGACGGATCGCGCGGGGTGTCCTGCTCCTTGACCACGAGCTCGTAGTCGCCGTCGCCGTCGAGATCGCCGGGAGAGGCGTCCCCAGCTTCGTAATTGTCGGGCGTTTTGAGCGGGATGGTCAGATAGTTCTGCTGCCACGTAGGTGTGCCCGAGTCCCCGTCACGTGTGTTGGCCGAGTCGCCCTGCTCGGCGCCATCGATCACGGCGCGGACGGTGTACTTCGCGCCTCCGGGGGCCCCCGAGTCGAAATAGTTGGTCGAGTCGGTGATGGGGGTGTCGTTCACCTTGGCGCCGTCGCGGTAGACGTTGAACCCGATCTCCGGATCCTCGTAGCCCATCAACCGCCAGCTGATGAAGTTGCCTTCGCCCGAGCGCACGGCCACCACGCCGCGGCACAGGTTCTCCAGCGTGACGTGGCCAGCCGCGGCGGCCGGCGTCACTCCGCAGATCGACTCGCCTGGATTGTCGGTGCCGCCCGTGCCGGAGGCTCCACCGCCCGAAGCGCCGCTGGAAGTCTGCCCCGCCGCGCCGCTGGAAGTCTGCCCCGCCGCGCCGCTGGAAGTCTGCCCCGCCGCGCCGCTGGAAGTCTGCCCCGCCGCGCCGCTTGCATTCGGAGCGCCACCGGAGCCGTCATCGCCCGACTCGGACCCGCTGCACGCACTCAGGGCTCCCGCCACGACCAGAGCCATGGTCCCATACGCAATGTCTCTCATTATAGTGTTCGCCTTTCAAGCCAATCGAGAATAAGCCGAACGCCGACGCCGGCGCTGCCGGACGTGGCGTGCGTGAGCGGGTCGCGGATCACCCCGCAACCGAGCGGCCGCGGAGCCGCCGCTACGGAACGTCCGAGATCACCGTTTCCAGAGCTCGACGGGTATGTGGGACGAGGTGCTGGCTTTCGGTCACCACTCTGAGGCGTCCACCCGTTTTTTTTCGATGGCGCATCCCGGAAGAACCACAGGAGTGCAACTTTGTGGCCTGGCGCGCCTCGGGAACTCGAGTGTACTGCTGCTGTGTTTCTAGCTGCCACCGGTTCATCGATCCGATCGGCCTCGGCTTCGAGCATTACGACGCCATCGGCAAGTACCGCGCCATGGACGGCCTCGGCGAGGTGAACGCGGCGGGCGAGATCACGGGCGCACGCGAGGACCTCGCGGGTCCGTACTACGGCGGCGTGGAGCTCGCGAAGAAGCTCGCGGGGAGCTCGGAGGTGGCCGAATGCGTCGCGAACCAGTGGTTCCGCTTCGCCCTCGGCCGGATCGAGAGCCTGGACGGCGCTTGCTCGATCCAGACCCTCCACGACGAATTCAAGGCGTCGGGCGGGAACATTCGGACCCTTTTGTCTCAGGTGGCGCTGAGCGACGCCTTCCGCCACGTGCGGCTCACCGCCAGCGAGGAGTGACCGTGATGAATCGTCGAACGCAACTCGGAGCTTCACGCCGCAGCATGCTTCAGGCCCTCGGCCTCGGCGCCGGGGCGGCGGCGGTGGGATCGCTGCTTCCGCTGATGAACGCCTCCGGGCAGGAGAAGGTGCGCCCGAGGCGCCTCCTGCTCATCTTCCAGCCCGACGGCGCGCCGGCGCGGGACTGGAACAACGTGATCGACTGGAGGCCGCAGGGCTCGGAGAGCAGCTTCTCGCTGCACGCCATTCACGCGCCGCTCGAACCCTGGAAGTCGAAGCTTGTGATCCCGTGGGGGCTCACGATGACGGCCGGCGGGGCCGGCGAGGCGCACGCCTACGGCATGGCGGGGCTCTGGACGGCATCGACGCTGAACGGTCCGTCCTCCGGAGCGAACTTCGACGGCGGCAACGGAAGCCGCACGGGCTGGGGGAGCGGCGCGTCCATCGAACAGATCATCGCCGGCGCCCACGGCAGCGGCATGCCGTACGAGCGCGCTCCGGACGACCCCATGCAGGAGACGCCGTACCGCACCGTCGCGCTCGGTGTCCAGTGCCTGAATCCGAACAGCCTGAACCGGATGATCTACGCCGGCGAGAACTCTCCGATTCACCCCGAGACGAACCCGAGGGCCGCGTTCAATCGGCTGTTCGCCGGGGTGACGTCGACCGGCGAGGCGCCCGCGATCGATCAGGGGGCGGAGCAGGGGCGGACGGAGCGCAAGGCGATCGTCGATCTGCTCAAGAGCGATCTCACCAGGATCCGCAGGCGGGTGGGCAAGGAGGACTACCACAAGCTCGACGCGCACCTCGAGGGGCTGCTGGCCATGGAGCGCAGGCTGAACCAGCCGGCGGGGCCTGCCGACCCGGCGCTGAGCTGCACGGTCCCGGAGGCACCGGCGGAGACCAGCGGCCGCGGCTCGGACTATCCGGCGGAGATCAGGAGCATGATGGACATCGCGGTGGCCGCGTTCTCCTGCGACGTCACGCGCGTCATGAGCCTCCAGCTCAGCTACGCCTTCAGCCATATCCTGCACTCGTGGCTCGGACACACCAGCGATCACCACACCCAGCTCATGGGCCTCGAGACCAGCAGCATCGGGAACCGCAAGCGCGATTCCGGCCCGCTCTCCGGCCTCGTGTGATGCGCCGGACGCCGAGGCAGGCCGAGCACCGCTGCTGGCTCGCCTCGGCGGAGCCGGGATGGATCGACGAGTACGAGCTCGTGGGCTGGAAAGACTGACGTTTCCTGACATCCACAAAAGCGCTTGGACTTCCTGCCCGCCCAGGTTGCGCCGGGGCACACGCCGTCGAGCGCCTTCCGTTCCCGCGGGTGGAGCCTCATGACAGGCGAGTCGCCGCGCGACGCGCCCGCGTCGCCGGCGAACACGAGCACGCGCGCGATGGAGGCAGCATGAAAACGAACCGGACTCGTCTGGGGATCTCTGCGCTCTTTGCCATGGCTTCATTCGGGCTCGCGATCGCGGGCTTCACCGACACGATGGAACGCACGGAGGACGAGAGAGAGGTGGACTGGAGGGCCTGTCAGCAGCTGCATGCCCGTGCCTCCGGCCAGGTGGAGCGTGTCCGGGCCGCTTACCGGGCATGCGGTACCGACAACGATTGCGCCATCGTCGATACGAGCACCGACTGCGGCGGCACCTGTGGTGAGGTGGTCAACCGGGCGGGCGTCCAGCAGATGAGGCGCGTCATCTCCCACCTCGACGCGACCGTATGTCGCGAGCATCGGAGGATGGGCTGCCCCTACGGCACGCCTGCGTGCCTCGCGTCCAGGCCCGTCTGCGCCGGCGGTGCGTGCACGTTCGCCCCTCTGTAGGCGACGTCGCGCGACCCGGCGTCACCGCGCCGAGGCGGGCCGCCCCGGCGCGCCGAGAAGATGTACCCGCAGGCCGTGGAGCGAAGGCTGCCTCATCGTTGATCCATGGAGGGCCGCGTCAGGCGTCGCGCGACCGCCGGGCGGGCGCGGAGGCCGGCCGCGACGCCTGCTGCTCCGCCGCGGCCTCCGCGAGCTGCTCGCGCAGCCAAGCGTGCGCCGGATCGTCCGTGAGCCTGGGGTGCCAGACGGCCGAGAGCGTGAAACCCGGGAGCGCGAGCGGCGGCGGCGCGACGACGAGCTTCAGCGCGGGGGCGATGTCCCGCGCGACCTCGCCAGCCAGGACGCCGATGAGGTCGGTGCCCGAAAGCAGGTGCGGCGCCATCAGGAAGTGCGGCAGCGTGACGTGGACGTCGCGCTCGAGCTGCTGGGCGGCGAGCGCGCGATCGACCACCCCGACGCGCCCGCCGTGCGGTGAGACGAGCAGGTGCGGCCGCGCGAGGAACGAGCGCAGCGTGCGCGGCGCGGGAGGCTGGCAGACGAGGGCGAAGTCGTCGCGCAGGAGCGGCCGGGACTCGAGCCCGGTCAGCCCGGGCCCCTCCACCGCGAGGCCGACGTGGACCTCGCCCGCGTCGAGCGCCCGGGCGGCGTCGCGCGTCTCGAACGGCAGCACCGCGAGCCTGGCCCTCGGCGCGCGCGCCCGGAGCCGCCGGACGAGCCGCGGCAGCAGCACGTACGCGGCGTAGTCGTTCATGCCCACCCGCAGCTCGTCACAGAGCGCCGCGGGGTCGAACGCCGGGCGGCGGGCGAGCGCCGCCCGCAGGCGGTCCAGGGCCGGGCGCACGTCGCGCCGGAGCTGCTCCCCGCGGGGCGTCAGGAAGAGCGCGCGGCCGCGCCGGACGAGCAGGCGATCGCCGAGCAGCGCGCGGAGCCGGCCGAGGGCGTTGCTCGTCGCGGGCTGGCTCAGGCCCACGCGCTTGCCGGCGGCGGTCACGCTGCGCTCCTCGAGCAGCGCCTCCAGGACGACGAGAAGATTGAGGTCGAGCGCAGAGAGATTCACTGCGTGAATGCATAGCATCCGGTGCATCCATTGGACTGGCGGACCGCGCACCCGCACGCTCGGGCCTGTTCAACGCGGAGGGACAGCACGGATGAGAGCTGCATTGTTGGGGCCGGGCCCGGGCGCGGGCGGCGCTGTGATCGGCGAGCGGGAGCTCGGCCCCGTTCCACGCGGGCACGTGCGCGTGCGCGTCGCGTTCGCCGGGGTGAACCACATCGATCTGCTCCTCGCCGACGGGAAGCTCCCCCTCACGCCGAGGCCCGTGGGGCTCGGCCTCGAGCTCGCGGGCACGGTCGAGGCGCTCGGCGAGGGCGCGCGCGGGCCGGCGGTGGGCGCGCGCGTCGTCGCGATGGGCACGCCGCACACCGGCGCGTTCGCCGAGCTCGCCGACGTCGAGGCGCGCCGCGCCGCGATCGTGCCCGACGGTGTGCCGCTCGACCGCGCCGCCGCGTCGATCGTCAATTACGCGACGGCGTGGGTGCTCCTGCGCGAGCGCGCCCGGATCGCCCCCGGCGAGACGGTGCTCGTGCACGGCGGGGCCGGCGGCGTTGGGACCGCCGCTCTGCAGCTCGCGCGGCACCTCGGCGTGCGCGCGGTGGCGCTCGTCGGCGACGCCTCCAAGGTGGATCATGCGGCGCGCAACGGCGCCGCCGCTGCGATCGTCCACGGCCGCGAGGACGTCGCGGCGCGGGTGCGCGCGCTGACCGATGGGCGCGGCGTCGATGCGGCGCTCAACGCGACCGGCGGCGTGACGCTTGCGCGCGATCTCGGCTTGCTCGCGCCCTTCGGCCGCCTCGTGTCCTTTGGCTTCCTCGAAGGGCCGCCAGGCGCCGAGCTCGGCGCCGCGCTCGCGGACGGCTTCGGACGCAGCGTATCGCTCGCGATGAGCGACCTGTTCACGGTGGTCAATGAGGCGCCGGAGCGGTTCTCGCGCACGATGGAAGAGGTGCTCTCGCTCGTCGAGAGCGGAGCGCTCGAGCCGGTCGTTCACGCGACATGGCCGCTCGAGCGCGTCGGCGACGCGCTCGATGCGCTGCGGGCGCGCGTTGTTCAGGGGAAGATCCTGCTGCGCTGCGCTGCCTGAGGACGCGGCGACGGAGGCTCCGCGCCGGGGGCCGGGGCGCAGAGGTGCCGGCTCAGGCCGCGCCTGAGGTGTGACAGAATCAATTAGCACTTGCTAATTGATGAGTATTGACTAATGTATGGGGCATGGCTGAAGCCGCTGCGATCGACGCCGTCATGCGCGCGCTTGCCGATCCCACTCGGCGGGCCGTGTTCGAGCGGATCGTCAGCTCCGACGAGATCACCGTGGTGGAGCTGACGCGGGGCAGCGGCGTGACCCAGGGCGCCATTTCCCAGCACCTGAAGTCGCTGAAGCAGGCCGGCCTGGTCGCCGAGCGCCCCGAGGGGCGCAAGGTCTACTACCGCGCCCAGCCGGAGGGGCTGGCGCCGCTGGTCGACTGGATGAGCCACTACGGCGTCTTTTGGCGCGACCGGTTCGCCGACCTCAGAACCCTCCTGAAGGAGATTGATCCATGAACAGTGCCGCCATCGTGGCCGACAGCCGAGAGATAGTCGTTGACGAGGTGTTTCCCCACACGCCCGAAATGGTGTGGAAGTCGCTGACCACGCCCGCGTTGATGGGCCGCTGGCTGATGAAGCCGATCGGCTTCGAGCCGACCAAGGGCGCCCGCTTCACCTACCAGACCACGCCGGCCGGCGAGTGGGATGGCGTCATCCAGTGCGAAGTGCTGGAGGTCACGCCGAACGAGCGCCTGGTCTACTCCTGGAAGGGCGGACACGTCGCCAACGCCGGCTATGGCTCGCGTCTGGAGACGGTCGTTACCTGGACGCTCACCAAGGTCAGCGGCGGCACCCGGCTGCGCCTCGTGCACTCCGGCTTCCAGACCCCGAAGAACGACCATGCGTTCCACAACATGAGCGAGGGATGGCCGAAGGTCCTCCAGAAGATCGACGCCATCACCGGCGAGAACGGCGCCGCGCCGGCGGAGGCCTCGAATGGATAGGATCACCGTCACGGGGTTCCGCTGGGCCCCGCCGTTCGCCGCCTGAGCCTGGCCTCGGTGAGGGCCGCGTCCAAACGGCCCTGAGGCTCCCGCGCAGGGGCTCGACCGCGCCCCCAAGGGACGCAACGAGACGGGTGCCTGGTCTCGCCGCCACGACGAGTACGACAAGGGCTGAGCCGGTGGCCGGTCCACGTGAATCCACACGTGGCACGCCTCGAGATCGAGCGTCGCCAAGGCGCCGGCGGCCACAGCGGGGATATGCAGCGATCCACGAGTACCACGGGCTGGTGAGCCGGACGCTCCCGCCAGGGCTCTCCGCCATGGCGGGAGGGGTCTCGCCCCTGCGAGCTGCTCCTCCACGACGCCTCGCCGCGAGCGCCGGAGTCCAGCCCTCCCCCGATCCCGGATTCCGTACATCTCGTCGAGCGCGGTACTCCCTTCCAGGAAGCGGCGTCATGAGGGCGCCGGGTATTGCCGATTGGCGGGGGACTTCTACTCTCTATATCTGGCGCTCGCGTTAAGAAGTGTGAAGCGGGTTTGTTGAGAGCTGTATGAGACGTGGGGATCGGCGCGCGTTCACGCCGAGATCGTGTAGCTCAACGGGCCTCGCGCCGGTGCCGCCTTGCGCCCCCGACAAGAGGTGCCATATTGCCGCCCTGCCAGGTTGGACAGCGCGCTGCGCGCAGCGCGGCGATCATCTCGTTAGCTCGAGAGGCGTCTCCGGGAGAACACGGGACGGCTGAAGCTCGTCGCGCCCGGTGGGCATGCATCCACGGGACAATCCCAGGGATCTGCGAGCCTCGTCGAGGCGGCGCGGCCCGCGGGGCGTGTCTGGCTGACCTGAGGCAGCCCGGCGCTCTTGGCCTGGCGTGCGACGACGTCGCTCGTCCTGGCCCCGAGCGATCCGAACAGGAAAGGAAGGCAAACGCGATGACGAAGATTCTTCAACACACCGCGGCCCTGGTAGCCATGGCGGCGCTCTCGGCGTGCGCCCTCGGCGAGGAGCTCGGCGACGGCGATATCGAGGCCGCCGAGCAGGCGCTCGTGGATGCGCGGCTCGAGGGCGGCACCTTCTATGCAAGCACCTACGACTCTCCCGCGGGCGAGCGGCTCGACAACGCCTTCGACGAGGATGTCGGGACGAAATGGCTCATCTTCGCGGGCCAGGGCTTCCTCCAGTACGACTCGCCGAACAATGAGGCGTACGTGCTCGGCTCGTACAGCATCTCCTCGGCGAACGATTTCCCGGAGCGCGATCCGCGCGCCTGGCGGCTCCTCGGCTCGAACGACGGCATGACGTGGACGGTGCTCGACACGCGCTCGAACGAGAGCTTCTCGGCGCGTTTCCAGACGAAATCGTACACGGTCGCCGGCGCGCAGGCGTACAGGAAGTTCCGCCTCGAGATCCAGCAGAATCTCGGGGGCTGGGCCCAGATCCAGCTCTCCGAGTTCGCGCTCTTCGGGTCGCCGGGCACGCCGATCCTGCCGACGCCGCCCGTGATCACCGCGAGCGGGGAGAACGGCCCGCAGGAGACCGCGGCGAGGGCCTTCGACGGCCGCCCCATCAGCAAGTGGCTCACGTTCAGCAGCACCGGCTGGATCCGCTACGAGCTGCCCACCGCGTTCACGATCGACGGGTACGCCATCTCCTCTGCGAACGACTCCCCGGCGCGCGACCCGAGGTCCTGGACGCTCCAGGGCTCCAACGACGGCGTCACCTGGACAACGCTCGACACCCGCGCGGGCCAGAGCTTCACGAACAGGTTCCAGCGCAACCATTACTTCATCAACAACGCCACGGCGTACAAGAACTACCGGTTCAACTTCACCAGCGACACCTCCGTCCTGCAACTCAGCGAGATCGAGCTCCTCCGGACCGACGATCCGTACCGCGCCGTCCTCCCGCAGACGGTCCAGTACCAGAACCAGTCCACGACCACGGGCGGACAGCGCTTCAACGACGCGATCGGCAGCACCCTCGTGCGGGACGTGCGCGAGATCTCGCGCGAGGTGGTCGAGGGGCTCTATACACAGCCCGGCGCCTTCTGGAAGCGGAGGAACACCCTGAACATCAGGGTGGTCGACCAGTCGGGGTACGCCTGGGCGGAGTACAGCGGCGATGTGGCCACGGTGTCGTTCAGCGCGTTCTGGATCAACGATGTGTACAACAGCGGCGACGACGTGCGGCGCGTCATCATCGGCACGCTCTACCACGAGCTCGCGCACGTTTATCAGCTCGACGACGTGGGGACCGGCAACGGATACATCATCGAGGGCCTCGCAGACTCGCTGCGCCTGCGCGCCGGGCATCACGACCTCACCGTCCGGACCGCCGGGAACTTCGTGCAGAACGACGGCGAGATGGCGACGTTCCTCCTCTGGATCGAGCAGTTCAAGAAGCCCGGGTTCATCCCGGCCTTCAACAGGAGCCTCGCGCCCTACGACGCGCTCCCGTACGACGAGAGCGTCTTCGTCACGGAGACCGGGCAGACGCGCACGGCGCTCTGGAACGAGTTCCGTGACCATTACTGGTGGGGCGTGGACTTCCCCGGCCCCGGCAGCCTCTGAGGGATACCGCCCCTGACCGCGCCGCGCGCCCTCGCGGCGCGAGGCGCAGCATACCCATCCTCCGCGACCAGCACATCGGCGCGCTCAGACCTCCAGCGCGCTCTCGACGATGCGATGCACGAGGCCGTACTCCTGGGCCTCGGGCGCCGTCATCCACAGGTTGCGCTCGGTCTCTCGCGCGATCTTCGCGGCCGCCTGCCCCGTCGCCTCCGCGAAGATGCGGTTGAGCCGCTCGCGCGCGGCCATGATCTGGGCCGCCTCGATCTCGATGTCCGACGCGGGGCCGCGCACGCCGCCGAGCGGCTGGTGCAGGAGGAAGCGCGTGTTCGGGAGCGCGAACCGGTTCTCCCGCCGCGCGGCGACGAAGATCAGCGCGCCCGCGCTGGCGACCCAGCCGGTGCCGATCACCTTGACCTCGGGCCGGATGAAGCGAATCACGTCGTGGATCGTGTCCCCCGACTCCACGTGCCCGCCCGGCGAGTGGATCAGGATCCGGATCGGCTTTTCGCCATCATCGCTCGCGAGGGCGAGGAGCTGCGCGGTGGTCGCCTGCGCCAGCTCGCTGGTGATCTCCCCGAAGATCAGGACGGTCCGGCTCCTCAGCAGGCTGCTCTGGACCTTCTCGGACAGCGCGCGCGGGTGCGGCTCTTCGTTCGGCGTGGAATCCGGCGTGGAATCGAGGCGTGTCATGGCCCCGAGCTTCCGGCGGCCCTCGCCCGCGCGCCATGACCGCGAGGCGCGGAGTCATGCTCGCGCGTCTCGATCCGCGAGCGGGCGCTGGACGAGCGGCCTCGGCGCGGGCAACCATGGGGCATGGCGGACGAGTTGGAGCGGCTGCTTCCCCGCGGCGTGGTGGTCTCCCGGCATCAGGGCCATCCTGGCGCGCCCTGGCGCGCGGGCGCGGGTGATCCGCCGAGCCTCCACGTCGTCGTGCAGGGCGCCTTTCGCCTCTCGCAGGACGGCGTGTGCGCCCTGGAGCTCGACGCCGGCGATGTCGTGCTCCTCGGGTTCGGCCCGCGCGGCGCGGGGCCCCGCGAGCAGAGCCTCCGCTGCGTCGCGCCGCCGCCCGGGCGCGCTCCCGCCGAGGCGGAGCTGATCTCGGCGACCTACGCCGCCGCGCCCGGCGGGGCGCTCGCGTCGCTCGCGCCCGTGGTCCACCTGCCTGCCGGCGAGGTGCGGCGCGCGCCGGGGCTCTCTGCGGTCGTGGGCCTGCTGCGCGCCGCGCTTATGGAGGCTTCCCCGGGGCAGGCCCAGCTGGCGCGCTCGCTCCTCGAGCCGCTGCTCGCCTATGCGCTGCACTGCCACGAGCATGCGCGCGAAGGGCGCGCGTCGCGCGCGCTCGACCGGCGCGGCGCGCGCGCCTTCGACCGTCGCGTCGCGCGCGTGCTGCGGCTCATGCAGGAGAAGCCGGCCGAGCGCTGGAGCGTCGAGGCGCTCGCGAAGGCGGCGGGCCTCTCCCGCGCCGCGCTGGCGCGGCGGTTCCTCGCCGAGCTGGGTGTCCCGCCGCTCCGCTACCTTGCCGAGCTCCGCATGCAGCGGGCGGCCGAGCTGCTCGCCGAGGGCGACGGCTCGCTGGCCGCCGTGGCGGCCGAGGTCGGGTACGACTCGGAGTTCGCGTTCAGCCGCGCGTTCAAGCGGCACACGGGCGAGGCGCCGGGCGCGTTCCGCCGGCGCAGCCGCTCCGAGGGGGCCGCGTTCCGCCTGCCGCCGGTCCGCGCGGCGGCGTGAGCGCTCCGCCTGGGCGGAGCGCGAGCCCAGGACATGGCGAACGGCCGCGGTTCCCGAGCGGCGTGGAGGGCTGTTCCGATGTGGGGGGGCACGCCTTCCTCTCGCCCGCGTCGTCTGCCGGCCGCCAAGAGATTGTTTCGAATATCGTCCTCCGCGATGTCGAGAACGCCGCCTGGGCTTCGACTCCTCTGTGAACGCGCGCCCGACGCGGGGCGCGCACGCTGAAAGGGAGCTGACGATGAAATACCTCCTGATGATGCACGTGCCGACCCGAGAGCCCTACGAGTTGATGAGCTGGCCGTCGAAGGACCTGCAGGCGCACCTCGCGTTCCTGAACAGCTTCAACCAGAAGCTCCGCGAGTCGGGCGAGCTCGTGGGGATCGAGGCGCTGACCGCGCCCGACCAGGCCAGGCTCGTGCGCGCCGGCAAGGACGGCAGGCCCATCACCGACGGCGTGTTCCCCGAGGCCAAGGAGTTCCTCGCCGGCTTCTGGGTAGTCGACGTCGGGAGCCCCGAGCGCGCCTACGAGCTCGCCGCGCAGGCGTCCGCCGCGCCCGGGCTCGGCGGCGAGCCGCTCAACATGGCCATCGAGGTGCGGCAGGTGATGAGCGGGAGCGAGCTCCCCAAAGAGCTCCTGTGAGCTCACCCTCGCTCGGCGCGCTGATCGGGCGGTTCCGCCGCTTCAGCGCGCGAGGGCGATCACCTGCTCGAGCTCCCAGTGATCGGCGGCGTGAGCTCCGTAGTGCACATCGAGGAGCGCGCCGTCGGGGCCGACGAGAAAGTCGGCGGGCAGCCCATCCTTGCCCCCTTCTCCGTGGAACGGGTTGGACCGCGCGCTCACCATGCCCCGGATCGCCGACCACGCGACCTTCGGATGCGCGGCCGCCAGCGCGGAGCGCTCGACGCCAAATTGCCGGTACCAGCGGCGCTCCGGATCGGGGACGACGGGGAACGGCAGATCGGCGTGGTAGGGCCGCATCGTCTCCGCGGAGGAGTGAAAGAAGGCGACGGTCTGCACCGCCGCCGCCGCGAGCTGCTCGCGCCCCCGGGCGAACGAGCGGAGGTGGAGGTTGCACACCGGGCAGCCGGCGAAGCGGCGAAACTGGAGGTGGAGGAGGCCCCCCGACGGGATCCGGAGCGGCCCGTGGCACAGCGTCTCGAGGGTCGACGGGGCGAGGTGGTCTCCGGGGCGCAGGCGATGAGAGCGAACGTTTTCGGCCATGGACTCGACTCTAGCGGGCCGGCGTCATGGTGCTCATCGATGATTTTCATCTCAATCATGGTAGTACTCGATGAGATGTTCGACGGGCTCGACCCCAGCCATCTGCACGCGCTGCACGTTCTCCTGGAGGAGCGCCACGTGACCCGGGCCGCCCAGCGCATGGGCCTCACGCAGTCGTCGATGAGCCATCGGCTCCGGCGGCTGCGCGAGGCGCTTTCCGACCCGCTGCTGGTGCGCGGCGACGAAGGGCTGGTGCCCACGCCGCGCGCCGAGGCGATCGCCGGGCCGCTCGCGGCGGCCCTGCGGGCGCTGCACGCCGCCGTCGCGCCGCCGTCGTGCTTCGACCCGGCCACGAGCCGCCACACGTTGGCGCTGGCGATGCCGGACCTGCTCATCCCGCTCGTGCCTGGGCTGCTCGCCGACCTCGCCGCCGACGCACCCGGCGTCGACCTACGGATCTCCAGCGTCACGCCCGATCTCGGGCGGGCGCTCGCGGCGGGTGATCCACCGCTCGCGCTCGCCCCGGCGGGATTCGTCGACGACAGCGCCATCGCCCGCCCGCTCGGCGATCTGCGCTTCGGCGTGGCGGCCCGGCGCGGACACCCGGCGCTCGACCGCCCGCTCACGGTCGCGCGCTGGCTGGCGCACGCCCACGTGGTCGTGCGGATCGGCAACGAGCGCCCGAACGTCATCAGCGACGAGCTCGCGCGGCGTGGGCTGGTCCGCCGGGTGAGCGTCGAGGTGCCGTCGTTCCTCGCCGGCCTGATGATCGTCGCCAGCTCGGATCTCCTGATGAACGCGCCGATGCCCCTCGTGCACGCGGTGGCCGGGGTCCTGGGGCTTGTCGTCCGCGAGGCGCCGCTCGCCCTGCCGCCGGTCCCCTTCGCGCTGCTGTGGAACGAGCGCTTCCAGGCCGATCCCGCGCACCGCTGGGCACGCGAGCGGGTCGCCGCGGCGATGCGTCGTCGCCTCGGGCTCGACGACGCGGCGGGGCGCGCCGTTCCCCGGTCGCGCCGCGCCCGGTGATCACGCGCGACGCGGCGGCCCTCTCGACCACGCGCCGATGATGCTGGAGCTCGTGCTGTCGCGGGGGCTCCACCTGCAGGTGAGGCGCAGCGATGGACCTTGTCGGACACGGAGAGCTCGGCGCGAGGCTCACTCCTCGTCGTAGAGCTTGGCGACGGCCGTCAGGTTCTCGTCGCGGAGTCCGCCCGCGAGGCCGCGTTCGAACACCTCGCTCGCGCCCCGGCTCACCGGCAGCTCGCCGCCGACGCGCTCCGCTGCCTCGAGCGCGTATCGCAGGTCCTTGGCGGCGAGCGACACCGGGAACATCGGCTCGAATCGACGACCCAGCATCCCCGTCGCGGCGCTGCTGGCGGCGGGGCTCAGGACCGGGAGCCCCTCCAGCGCGTGCATCAGCGCCGCCGTGTCGAGCCGCGCTCGCGCCGCGAACCCGAGGATCTCGGCGAGCGCCGCGACCTGGACGCCGAACAAGGTGTTCACGATGAGCTTCGCGTACGCTCCCGCGGGCGAGGCGCCGATGTGCTTTACCGCGCCACCCATGCGACCGAGGATCGGACGGAGCGGCTCCAGCACCGCGGCGTCTCCGCCGACGAGGAAGATCAGGTGACCCCTCTCGGCATGTGGGCGAGAGCCGACGACGGGCGCGTCGATGAACTCGAGCCCAGCGTCCTTCGCGCGCCCGGCGAGCGTCGACACCCAACCTGGACTCAGCGTGCTGCACTCGACGATGACCGCTCCGCTGCGCATCCCGCGCAGAGCGCCCACATCGTCGTCGAGCCACACGGAGCGCGACGCTTCGTCGTCCGTGACCATCGCGAAGACGGCATCGGCGTCTCTGGAGGCATCGGCCGGCGTTCGCGCGGCGAACGCGCCCAGCGACGGCGCCCACGACGGTACTCCCGAACGGCTCCAGACCTTCAGCTCGATGTCGTCGTTCACGAGGCAAGAGGCCATCCGCCCGCCCATCGCACCGAGGCCGAGGAACGCCACCCTCATGCGCCTGCACATAGGGTCCTCCGCCGCTCGCCGCTTTCGCTGGAACCGCAGGTCGTGATTCTCACCTCGTCGCCGACGGCGACGCCACCGGTCTCGAGCGTCGTGCTCCGCGCGAGGCCGGTGACCGTCATGTGCAGGACGCTGAGGTCGACGTAGGTGTGCGTGGGGTCGAGCTCGTCAACAGTGGTCGTCACGGATTGCCTCCTGGTGGGTCGCCGTCATCGAGGGGCAGGAATGACTCATTCCAGGAGGGGACGAAATGTCGCATTCGTGCTAGGAATTATTCCGAAAGGGGCATGATGGATCGACTTGAAGCGCTGCGGTTGTTCTCGCGACTCGCCGAGCGAGGCAGCTTTTCGGCCGCCGCCCGGGACCTCAAGATCAAGCAGTCGACCGCGAGCAAGTGGATCGCCGAGCTCGAGGCGCAGTTCGGCGCGAGCCTCGTCGAGCGCACGACGCGATCGGTTCGCGTCACGGAGGCCGGTCAGCGTCTGATGGCCCGCGCACGGGAGCTGCTCGCGGCGTTCGACGAGCTGAGCGGCGAGTTCAACGAGAGCGACCGGGAGCCGCGCGGCCGTGTCCGCGTGAGCATCCCCGTCGTCTTTGGTCGGCTCTTCATCGTCCCTTCGGTCGGCGACTTCCTGAGACGCCACCCCGCGGTGAGCGCAGAGCTCGTGATGATCGACAGGTACGTGAGCCTCGTCGACGAGGGGTTCGACCTGGCGATTCGCGTCGGCGTCCCCGCTGACACCAGCGCCCGCGGGCGGAAGCTCGCCGACAGCGGTCGCGTGCTCGTCGCCGCGCCGTCGTACCTCGGAGCGCGCGGCCGCCCGAACGCCCCGAGCGACCTACGGACCCACGAGTGCCTCGTTCACGGCGAGGCGAACGCGCCGACCGTTTGGCGCTTTGGGAGGGAGCCTGGCAAAGGCGTCCCGGTCCCTGTCCGTGGTCGCTTCGCCGCCAACAACAGCGAGGCAGTGGCGCTCATGGCGCGACAGGGCCTCGGGGTGGCGCTGCTCGCCGACTGGCTCGTGCGCGACGATATCAAGCGCGGCCGACTCGTCCCGCTGCTCGAGGACTTCGTGACGCCGCCGGCTCCCGTCTTTGCGCTGAGCCCACCTGGACGGTTTTCATCGACGACGGTCCGCGCGCTGACCGAGCACCTCGCCGCAGGGCTCGCCGCGCGACTGGAGCGAAAAACGGGTTGAATCAGGGTGGCGCGCAGGGCCTCCATCTTCTTGGCGCTGCTCAAGCTGTCAGCGTCCTTCAGGCTCCCGACCAGCACGAACGCTTCTACTGCTGCCTCGCTGAAGGGTGGCAGCGGCGGAAATGCAGGAGGTGCGCTCCTCCGTGTGTTCGTCACGGGCCGCTTTCACTCCACAGTCTGCGGAGGGCTCGACCCGGGCTCGCGAGGCTCTGGACCATGCGGCACGCCTTCCCGTACTTCGTGGTCGGGTAGGGCTACGCCTTGGAGGCCGTGATCCTCGAGCCGACCTCGCGAACCGGGGGCGGAGCATCATCATGGTCTCCTCGGAGCTGCCCGCGATGGGACGCTCATCCCGAAAGGAACAGTCTCGATGAAAACGGATCGCGAAGGCCAGAGGATCGCTGCTTCGAACGAGGCGCCCCGCGGCGCGCGCTTCATCCACGCCGCGGGGGCGGCGCTGCTTGCGGTGCATGCGCTGGTGGGTTGCTCGAACGAGCTCGACGTCCCTGCCGGCCATGGCGGCAGCGGCGCTGGCGGAGGGAGCGGCGGTGAGGGCGGCAGCGGCGAGGGCGGCGGCGCTGGCGGCGAGAGCGGCGGCGCTGGCGGCGAGGGTGGCGGCGGGGTCGCGGTGTCGGCCGAGTTCTTCGACGACTTCAGCTACAGCGGCATCGCCGACGACGGTCTCAAGAGCCGGTGGTGGGTACGGACGACCGACGGAGCGCCCGGAGTCGCCGGCGCACAATGGCTCTCGTCCAATGTGTCGTTCATCGAAGATCCCGATCTCGCCTCGAACAGGCTGCTGCGGCTCGAAGCGACCTCGCGCGGATCGGGAGCGAGCACCTCGCACGCGGAGATCCAGTCCAACGACGACAGGTTCCGCCTCGGGACCTACTCCGCCAGGGTGAGATTCCGCAACACGCCCCTGACCGGGACCCGGCACCTCGGCGACAAGCTGGTCGAGACGTTCTTCACGATCAGCCCATGGATCAACGACCCCGAGGCCGATCCCAACTACTCGGAGCAGGATTTCGAGTACATGCCCAACGGCGGGTGGGGGCAGGGCGATAACAGCACGCTGTGGCTGACCTCGTGGGAGACGGCCACGCTCGAGAATACGCAGTCGAACCAGGTCGCGGGGGACCAGTCGGGCTGGAAGAGGCTCCTCCTCCAGATCGACGCGTCCGGTATCCATTACTACGTCGACGGCGCGCGGCTCTGCACGCACGACGCCACGTACGTCCCCGAGACGGACCAGCACCTCGACTTCAACCTATGGTTCGACGAGCTCGCCGCTGGACAGACCGGTTCGCGGACGTACGCCGAGGACGTCGACTGGGTTTACTTCGCGAAGGACGTGCTCTTGTCGCAGGCCGAGGTGGACGCGCAGGTGGCCGGTTTCCGGGCGTCCTCGCTCGCCCTCGTGGACACCCTGCCCTAGCACTCCCGCTCAGGGCGAGGGATTGTTTTACTTTTCCTCCTCTGTATTTCCATTCTTCCCGGCAAGGCACAGGCGGATCTGGACGCGGCGGCGGAGGGCGCCCCGTTGGGCCACACCGGAGCCACCCTCGGCGGCGAAACAGGCGGGCCGATATCGTGGACGCTCGGCCAGCGCGAGCGGCGGCGCGTCAACGAGACAGGTCGAGCTCGAAGAGCGGGAGCAGCCGGCCAGGGATGCTGGCAGAGCCCTTCTCGCCCACGCGCCGCGCGCCGCAGGCCTCGTAGAACCGCGCGGCGTTCGGATCGCCCTGGATCACGAGGACGCGGTACCCGCGTCGCCGCGCTTCGTTGCGCGCGTGCGCCAGGAGCGCGCGGCCATGACCGCGCCCGATCTCCTCCGGCTCGACGAAGAGGTGGCCGAGCTCCACCCGGGTCGGGCTCAGGGCCTCGAGCGTGTAGAACCCGAGCGCCTCGTCTCCGCGCACCAGGACGAAGGTCGGATGCCGCGCCACGTACGCCGGCGAGATCGAGAGCTCCGCGCGGCACGCCTCCATGAACTCGCGCGTGTAGCCCCAGTGCGCCTTGGAACGAAGGGCGAGCGCGCCGAGGAGCTCAGCCTCCTCGGGGCGAGCGGCCCGGATCACGGGGACCTCGGGCAGGCGAGCCGACCGGGCGCGCCGGGGACGGCGGCGCGCCGGTCTCCGCCGGGCGGTGTCTGCTGGCGCAAGGGCATGGCTCCGGTCCAAAGGCCTGAAAGAACGCACGCACGACGGCGTCGATGGCGCGCTCGTCCTCGCTGCGGGTCATGGCAGGCCGGCCTCCATCGAGGGGTCTCAGAGGATCACCAACGAACGTCGGACGAGCGCAAAAATTCGGCGCGCCGCCGTGCGCCGCGAGGCGCGCGTGCAGCGAGGAAACGAGCGAGCCTCCCGCTCATCTCCAGCCCCAGCGTATACCAGACATGGGGGCTTGCCGGAAGCCCCCAGGCGTGCCGCACCATGCTGCACCATGAAGATGCCGAAGCACGCCGTGGTGATCGCGGGTGGAGGTCCGACGGGGCTCATGTTGGCGGCCGAGCTAGCGCTGGCGCGGATCGACGTCGCCGTCGTCGAGCGGCGCGAAAACCAGGACCTCGCCGGCTCGCGCGCGGGCGGTCTGCACGCACGCACGATCGAGGTCTTCGATCAGCGTGGCGTCGCGGAGCGCTTTCTCTCACAAGGGCAGGTGATGCAGGTCGCGGGCTTCTCGTTCATCCCTCTCGACATCAGCGACTTCCCGGTTCGCCACAACCACGGGCTCGCGCTCCGCCAGAACCGGATCGAGCGCATCCTGGCCGACTGGGTCTCCGAGCTGCCGGTGAAGTTCTATCGCGGGCGTGACGTGACGGGGTTTGCGCAGGACGACACGGGCGTCGACGTCGAGCTGTCTGACGGCGCGACGCTACGAGCGAAGTACCTCGTCGGGTGCGACGGCGGTCGCAGCCTGGTCCGCAAGGAGGCGGGCATCGACTTCGCCGGATGGGACGCGTCGACGAGCTACCTGATCGCGGAGGTGGACATGGTGGACGAGCCCGCGTGGGGCGTCCGCCGCGGCGAAAAGGGCGTCAACGCGCTGGGTAAGCTGGAAGACGGAAAGCGTGTTGGCGTCGTGCTCGTGGAGCCGCACGTCGGCAAAGCCGACAAGCCGACGCTCCAGGACCTGCGCGATGCGCTCGTCGCGGTCTACGGCACCGACTTCGGTGTTCACAACCCGACCTGGCTATCCCGATTCAGCGACATGGCTCGGCAAGCGGCGTCCTACCGAGACCGGCGTGTCCTCCTGGCGGGCGACGCGGCGCACGTGCACGCGCCGGCAGGTGGACAGGGGCTCAACATCGGCGTCCAGGACGCCGTGAACCTGGGATGGAAGCTCGCCCAGGTGGTGAGCGGCACATCGCCCGACAGCCTGCTCGATACCTATCACGCCGAGCGGCACCCCATCGCTGCCCGCGTGCTGCGCCTGACCATGGCACAAACCGCGCTCGGTCGCGGCGACGATCGAACGGAGGCCCTGCGCGAGACCGTGACCGAGCTGCTCAAGATCGACGAGCCCCGCAAGCGCTACGCCGCGATGATGTCTGGTCTTGACATTCGCTATGACCTCGGTGAAGGACACCCGCTGCTCGGACGTCGGATGCCCGATCTCGACCTGGTCACCGAGAGCGGACCGCTGCGCGTATTCACGCTGCTGCACGAGGCAAGACCGGTCTTGCTCAACCTCGGCGAGCCGGGTGCCTTCGACATCGCTCCCTGGGCCGCTCGTGTTCGGCTGCTCGAAGCTCGCCCCGCTGGTGTGTGGGAGCTCCCGGTGCTCGGCGCGGTACCTGCGCCGACTGCCGTCTTGATTCGACCCGACGGACACGTCGCGTGGGTCGGAGAAGGGACGGACCACGGCCTTCGCGACGCCCTCACCACCTGGTTCGGACCGCCCACCCAGCGGAGCGCCGCGGCACACCTGCTCTCCCGGCACACTGCCTCCGCGTAGGCGCTCAGCGGGGGAGGACGTGCCGTCGAGGGGCAAACAGGAAATCGGCTTCGGCCTGCTCCTGGCCCTGGCGTGGGCGAAGGGGACGATTACCAGCTGCGGCCGGACGGATCGAGGCCATCGAAAAGCACGCAAGAGCTCGTTCGGCGGCAGGCCGTCAAAGCAGCGCACCGGCTGCACGCCCGTGCGCATCTCGCAAGAATCGACATTTTGCAAGAGCCGAGAACAGTCCACCTGAGCGGTACGCGCGGCGCACGAACGTTACGAAAAGTAGCACAAAATCAGCTTGAAGACGACCGGCAAAGTGGGGAATAACTTCTGCGGCACTCGCGGGTCGGGCCCTCGTCCGCCATCCCATCGCCCGACCCCAGCGGGATCCTGTTTCACGACCCCTCACGAGGAGCGCTCAACATGCGTCTACGCACTGCACGTCCCACGATCTCTTTGGCTTTGTTCGCAGTGCTGCCTTGGGTGCTCGCCGCCTGCGGCAGCGAAGGCGGATCGGAGGATCCCAGCGGTTCAGGAGGAAGCCCTGCAGCCAGCACGGGGGGCGTCGGCGGCAGCGGCACCGGAGGGACGCCGACGGGCACTGGTGGACCGTCCTCTTCGAGCGGTACCCCGACCGGGACGGGCGGCGACGTGACGACGGGCGAAGCCAGCGCCGGTGGCGGGGGCCCGGCCGGAACGGGCGGAGCGCCGGGAACCGGTGGTGCCGGAGGCAACGGCGACGGCGGCAACGCCGTGAGCGCCGAGTGGGGTGAGGTGGAGAACCCTGGAGCCGGGTGCACCGTCGGAGCGATGCCGAGCGTCGCTTCGCTCACGGCGAACTCGAAGCTGCCGGACCCCTTCAAGAAGATGGACGGCAGCCGCATCGCCAGCAAGAGCGAGTGGGCCTGCCGGCGCGAAGAGATCCTCCAGCAAGCCTACAAGTTCATCTACGGCGACAAGCCCGTCCCGGCAAAGGGCGCCGTGTCCGGCACCGTGAGCAACAGCAGGATCACCGTCGAGGTCAAGGATGGCGGCGGCACCGCCTCGTTCAACCTCACCGTGAACATGAACGGGGCGACGGCGCCCGCCCCGGCCATCATCGGCTACGGCGGCCTGAGCGGCATGCCAGTTCCGAGCGGCGTCGCGACGATCACCTTCACCGCGGTCGAGTCGCAAGGCACCAGCGGCGCGAAGAACGGGCCGTTCTACAGCGCGTACGGTTCGGACCATCCTGCGGGTTACCTCACGGCACAGGCCTGGCAGATCAGTCGCGTCCTCGACGTCCTGGAGCAGAACCCCGGCGTCATCGATCCGCGCCGGGTGGGTGTGACGGGTTGCTCACGCTGGGGCAAGGGTGCCTTCGTCGCCGGCGTGCTCGACAACCGCATCGCCTTGACCATCCCGGTGGAGTCGGGTCTCGGGGGCACGATCGGCCTGCGCCTCGTCGAGGTGCTCGATAGCTACAGCGGCTCCGAATGGCCCTATCATGGCATCAGCTACGTCCGCTGGCTTTCGGAGGTGGCGCTCGGTCAGTTCACCACGGGCAACAACGCTGGGGCCGACAACACGAACAAGCTGCCCGTCGACATGCACGAGATGATGGGCCTCATCGCTCCGCGCGGCCTCTACATCGTGGACAACCCGAGCACCATGTACAACGGGCTCGATCGGAACTCGGCGTGGGTCACCGCCAACGTCGGCAAGATGATCTTCGAGGCGCTCGGCGTCGGAGACCACATCGCCTACACGGGCGCAGGTGGGAGCCACTGCAGCTGGCGCTCGCAGTACACTGCATCCCTCAACGCCATGGTCGACAAGTTCCTGAAGGGCAACGCCGCCACGGCGACGGGCAATTTCGCTACGGACCTGCCCAACAAGCCCAACCACCTGGACCACATCGACTGGACACCGCCGACGCTCACCGGCGAGCTTTGATCCAGCGCAGAGGTAACGTATGAATCCTAGCTCGTTCCTCTCTCTCGGGGTCGCCCTGGCGCTGACGCTGGGCGCTTGCGACCCTGGCCAAAACGATGACGCCACGGGCGGCACCGGAGGTGGTGGAGCCTCGGGCAGCGCGGCGGGCTCTGGCGGCCAGAGCCCCGCGGGAGGCGCCGGCGGCACGCCGCAAGAGACCAGCAGCGCCTCATCGGGCGGCGCCAGCGGCGGCGCGGGGCCGAGCAGCGGCGCGGGGCCGAGCGGCGGCACCTCCACCGGCGGTGGGCCCGGAGCGGCCACCGGCGGAGCGACGGGGGCGGGCGGCGCTCCGGGTGGCGACTGCACGCGCGAGCTCCTGGATGGCCTCCTGGACGACTACTTCGCCGCCCTCGCCGCCGGGGATCCTTCCAGCCTACCCCTGGCAGAAGGCGTGAAGTTCACCGAAAACGGCATGCAGGCCGAGATCGGCACGACGGCCTTCTGGAGGGACGCCGGCGAGGTGAAGCATTCGCAGCGTGCCCTGGATACCGAGGCGTGCAGCGCCGGCGCTCAGGCGGTGATTCCGGAAGGCGGGAGGGATCTTCCCGTCGCCCTCCGCATCAAGGTGGAAGGTTCGGAGATCACGGAGATCGAGACGATCGTCGTCCGCCCGGGCGACTACACGGCATCCTTCGCGGTCGCCTCGGATCCCGCCGCGATCATCGCCATCTCGGACGACATCGGCTGGCACGACGAGGTCCCGGAGGCCGAGCGGGCCACCCGGGAAGAGCTGACGAGCTGGATCGACAAGTACTTCCGCTCGTTCCCCTCCGGCGTCTGCGACGTCACGGGAGCCTGCAAGCGCCTGGAGAACGGGGGCGGCAACTTCTCTTGCCGCACCGGAGCATCCTGCAGCGCCAGCGATCCTGGGTCTGGCGGCACCTTCGTCCCGCGCGTCATCCTGGCCGACGAGGTGCGTGGCATCGCCATCGGTCTCACCATCTTCGACTTCATGACGGACGGGCATCTGGACATGCATATGATCAAGATGTCCGGCGGTCAGGTGCACGCCGTCCACGCCATCCTGCGCGACACGAACGGCGTGTCCGGCTGGGAGTGATGGCGACCTCCCTCGCCGCTCGCGTCGAACCGCCTGGCGGGATTTCCGACGCACCGAACCAGGCTTGATCACTCCCCTTGCTGTGTGCGCTTTCGGAAGCGCAGCAGCTTCCCGCGCGAGACGCCGAGCCGCTCCGCGGCCGACGTCACGTTGCCCCCGGCGGCCGCGAGGGCGGACTCGACGCGCTCCTGCGTGAGCGCGGTCTTCTGGTCGTCCGGCGCCTTCCCGAGCACCTCCTCGACCGGCCACAGCCGCAGCCCGGGCTCGTGATCGAGGCGGCGCACCTCCGCGAGGGCCGCGTCGAGCCCGCGCACGTTGCTCGGCCAGGGATCGAGCAGCAGCCGCTCCATGGCCTCGACCTCGACCGCTTCGGCCGGGAGCGCGACGCCCGCGCGCCGCGCGAGCTCGCCCGCCACGCTGAAGAGGTCCTCGCGCCGCTCGCGGAGCGCCGGCACGTGGATGCGCGCCATCGCGAGCCGCGCGAACAGGTCGCGCCGGAACGCCCCGCGCTCCACCATCTCCTCGAGGTCCCTGTGGGTCGCGGCGACGACCAGCACGTTCACGTGGACCGGCCGCTGCGCCCCGACCGGCAGCACCTCGCGGTTCTCCAGGAGCCGCAGCAGCTTCGCCTGGAGATCGGGATCCAGCTCGCCGATCTCGTCGAGGAACAGCGTCCCGCCGTCGTGGGCCACGACGATCCCGGGCGCGGCGCTGCGCGCGTCCGAGAACGCCCCCGCCACGTGGCCGAACATCTGGGACTCGAACACGCCGCGCGCGACGCCGGCCACGTTCACCGCCGCGAAAGGCGCTGCGCGCCCCAGGGCCGCCGCCGTGGCGCGCGCGACGAGCTCCTTGCCCACGCCCGTCTCCCCTTCGATGAGCACGTTGCCGGGGCGGCTCCGCGGCAGGCCCTCGAGGGGCTGCGCCACGGTGCGCAGGCCGTACGGCCCGACGAGCCCGCCCACGGGCGGCGCCGGATCGAGCGGGCCGAGGAGCTCCTCGCGGAAGACGAACAGGACGCGTCCGAGCCTCAGCACCGCCCCGTCGTCGAGCGGCGTGAGGTCGCGCGGCGCGAGCCTCGACCCGTTCACCCACGTGCCGTTGCGCGACCCGACGTCCGCGACGCGCAGCGCGCCGCCGGCGCGATCGATCCGCAGGTGCTTGCCTGACACCTCCGCGTCGGCGAGGCCGCGTTCGGCGAGCCAGGCGCGGCCGATGACGGTCCCGGAGTCGGGCAGCGCGAACGCCATGGGCCGCGGGAACGCGCACACAAGCGCTGGCCGCCGCCTCCCGGCCTCGGGCCGCACCGGGCTCCGGTGCTCGACGGTGCTCGACACGTCCTTGGCCATTCTCCTCGCAGGGTGCCATGCACCTCCGGAGCGTGGAAGCGCAGCGCTGGGGGGCGACGGTTGTGTCGTTCGCCCGGAGCTCCGCCGAGCTTCCCGCAGAGAAGCGCGGCTTCAGCGCTTCAGAGAGACCGCCCGTCGAACCCGCACATCGGGTCGCCCGGGTTCGTGCACCTGGGCTGCTGGGGCCCCACCCCCACCTGCGGTCGCGGTCCCGACGCCGCAGGTCGGGCGAGCGCCTCCCGCAGGTGGGTGAGCGCGCCCTCGTAAGCGCGGAGCGCGCCCTCGTCGGCGCCGGGCGTCCTCGCGCGCGCCGCGGCGACCTGGGCCGCCGCCGTGGCCTCGGGCCGCCGCCGCTCCGCGGCCCATGCGGCGAGGTCGGCGTGGCGCCGATCGAGCGCCGCGATCCTCTCGAGCGCGTCGAGCCGTGTCTCCAGCGCGTCGAGCGCGTCCCCGAACGCCCGCAGCCGGTTGTGGTCCAGCGCCCGCGGATCGAGGGCGCTCCGCGCCGCCTCCGCGGTCGCGGTTGCCTCCTCGGCGTCGCGGGCGAGGGGCCTGCCGCGCAGCGCCGCGTGGCGCCTGTCGAGGGCCGCGAGCTCGGCCGCCCTCGCGCTCTCGCGTTCGTCTGCCAGCGCCGCCTGTGCATCACGGAGCCGCTGGGCCTCTTGCTCCAGGCCTGCCACGTGCTGCGCGACCCCGTAGGCGGCCGCTGCGCCGCCGCACAGCGCCAGGCCGAGCGCGGCGGCGAGCGCGTGCGTCAGGCTGCGGCGTCGTCCCTCGGCGCGCGCGCGGGTGACGGCCAGCTCGTGCGCGCGCGCCGCGTTATCCGCCTCGAGGCGCGCCTTCGCCTCGGCCTCGATGCGTGCCACCTCGAGCGCCGCCCGCGCCCGCGCTTCCGCGCGCGCCTCCGCCTCGGCCTGCTCCCGCTCGCGCCGCGCCTGCGTCTCTGCCTCGGCCGCGGCCCGAGCCGCATCCGCGGCGCGCCGGCGCGCTTCCTCCTCGCGCTGCTCGCGGGCTTCCTTCTCGCGTGTTCTCGCGCGCTGGAGGTGCTCCTCCCGCACGCGCGCCTCCTCGAGCTTCGCGAGCTCCGCGAGGGAGAACGTGACGGACGTATCGGAGGTATCTCGGCTCATCATCGGCATCGGGGCTCCTCTCCGAGCGCCCCCGTAGCAGCCCGCGTGCCGACGATATCCAATGTAAATTCGGCAACTTAGGCCCACGATTCGGCCCGAGCGGGCGATCGCGATCGCGCCCGGCGCTACCGATCGCGATCGCGATCGCGCGACGTCCGCGCGCTCCAG